>NZ_JAFCUM010000004.1:0-254728 GCF_049896525.1 Flavobacterium sp. DSR3-2 | reverse complement strand
ACTTTCTGCCCATTACAATCAATTGCAAAAAGTGAAAAAGTTAGAATTATTAAAAAAAATCTATTCATAAATGTCTGTTCTTTATTTATGTTGTGTCGTCCTTCGCTTGCAGGTAACGTCCCGTGGCTTGGCGTCAGTTGGGGATTTGGTTAGCCAAATGTATTGATTTATAACTAACTTTCAAGTACAAGACCAACTATAAAGTTAGCCTAATACCCCAATTGCGCCAAACCGCTGTTAACTGCCGTTTTTTTTATTTTTGTCCAAATTTCTCAATTAATTTTAGGCCAATTTTTTTATTTTTAATTGTGTTTTCGTAAAAGAAAATAATTGTGTTAAATCCAAATTCTCCACTTACTGGAATTTCACTAATAATTGATTTCCAGATAAATTTTCTGTTTCCTTTTTTGCCATATATAATAAATATTTTCTTTTCAAAATCTACTTTCGACGAACTAATTTCAGCATTTTTTAATTCAGTATGTTCAGCTTTTCTTATTTTTTCAAAATATTTATTGAATTCGTGTATTTGTTCATTCCTTTCAAAATATTTTTCACTGAATATATTTATCTGATAATTTCCAACGTTTGAGTTATAAATAGCTATTTCGTAATCTTTGCTCTTTCCGATTATTTCTTTTCCCGTTTCTGTTGGTAAATTATAATTATAGCCAAATTCAGCATTTCGGACATTGTAAAATTCAACGATTTTAATTCTACTTTGTCCAAATGAACATAAGTAAAATACTGATAATATGGATAGTAGTATTTTTTTCATAAAATGGCAGTTAACGTTCGGGGCTTTGCGAAGTTGCGAACTTCGTAACTATCTATTTTCTGTAAAAATATGAATTTCTTGCGATAGCAAAACGTGAAGTGTTCACTTTTTTCGCAATTTCGCAAAACCCTTGTTATGCGTTCGACTTTATTTTTGTCATTATTTTTTCGTATATAATTTTTCTGACCGTAATTTTCGGCTAGCAACTTTCATATTTCGGTTTTTCTTTCAGAATTCTTCTAACCGCAATTTTCGGCTAGCAATTTTTCATTTTCGGTTTTTCTTTCAAAATTTTTCTGACCATAATTTTCGGCTAGCAACTTTCATATTTCGGTTTTTCTTTCAGAATTCTTCTAACCGCAATTTTCGGTTAACAACTTTACATTTTCGACATTTCTTTCAGATTTTTTTTTGACCGTAATTTTCGGCGAAAACTTTTCATTTTTGGTTTTTCTTTCAAAATTTTTCTGACCGCAATTTTCGGTTAGCAACTTTTCATTTTCGAAATTTCTTTCAAAATTTTTTTGACCGTAATTTTCGGCGAACAACTTTTCATTATCGGTTTTTCTTTCAAAATTTTTCTGACCGCAGTTTTCGGCTAGCAACTTTTCATTTTCGACATTTCTTTCAAAACTTTTCTGACCCTAATTTTCGGTTAGCAACTTTTTTACTTCCGTATTTCTTTCAGAATTTTTCTGATCGCAATTTTCAGTTAGCAACTTTTATATTACATTTCTTCTTCTTTTGCGTTTTCTTGCATTACAAGATAGACAAAATTTGTGTTAATTCTGATTAGTTTGTTAAACATAAATTAGAATTTTATTCAACTTTTCCAGCGTCGCACGAAGTTGACGCATAACGTTATGCCACTTTGTGATGGCTGGAAGTTCGTAACCGCTCAATTTTCGGCTTAACGAAAACGTGATGCGAAACGATAATTCCACTAAATACCAGCTAGCTCAAAATGGCTGTTAGCAGTCGTATTTTTAATTATATTCGTAAATAGTTATTCGTTGGTTATTTAAAATGTATATTTTTTTTAATTTTGTGTCAATTTCAAATTCACTAATTGATTTTTCATTGTCAATAATTTCTCTTTTCGATTTGTCCCAAATTATTTTTTGATTTCTTAAACTTTGGTCTTTTTGAAAAGTATTGATATAATCATCTATTGTTAAAATATTCACACCTAATGGAACGTGATAACTGTAAACCTTTTCGATTTCCCCCAAAGCGTTAATTTCAAAAGAAGCATTTTTTACATATTTTACTCCCAGATATTCTATTTCGCAACATTCTTTAGAATTAACTTCACAATCTTCGCAATTTTTTCCAATTGATTTCTGTGCATTCCATTTATATGTAATTCTGTTGATTTCAATATTTTTATTTTTGCACATTGTAGAGCAAAACATTAAAATTATTAAAGAAATTGTTATCGCTATTTTTTTCATAATATGACTGCTAACGTCTTGGTGCTACACGTGGTTTGGGACTAAATTAGCGTAATTTTTCGGTTTAACCAAATTCTTACAAATACAAACCTATTTCCCCATTAAGCCAATTGCCCAAATCACGTGTAGCAGCTGTTATGCAGGGTTGTGACACACACGCTGAGCACGAATGTACATCGATTTCAATTATCTATTCCAATTGCGAACGCCATTCCGCCTTCCAATTATCGATTCCAATTGCGAATGAATTTCCTCCTTCCAATTTTCCGCTTCAAATAGTTTCCGCATTATAAGCCCAACTTTGAAAAGCTTCAATTAAACCTCAAAAAAAATCGACAAAAAAATTCCGCCCTCGGTTGTCCGAAAAGCGGTTCACGTTTGTTTGTCCGCAACAATTAAAAATCAGATTTCGGTCAGCTCGGTTTCAGCGTCATTAAATTCTTTTCCTGCTAAAAGGCCTAATTAAAATCGGTTGCGTCTCGTTAACGGAGCAATCCGGCATAACTTATATATACTCGCTACAAAGTAGCGACAATCTACCCAATTTAGGATGTATAGTCGCTACGGAGTAGCGTATTTTTATCAAATGTATAAATAATATTTTTATTACAAATCATCAGAAGGACTTTTTATTTGTTGGATACTTTTTGTACTTACGTGAGTGTATATTTCGGTCGTTTTGCTGCTATTGTGTCCCAATAATTCTTGAATGTATCGTAAATCAGTACCGCTTTCTAATAAATGAGTGGCGTAGCTGGTCTAAGCCAGTGCAAAGTGACTAGCTTTATAATTCCTGTTTTTTGTAACGCTTGTTTCAATATTAGTTGCAAACTTCGCGCATCATATTGTAATCCGATCGTTTGCCCTTCAAATAAATACGTTGTGGGTTTAAATACTTTCTAATACTCCCGTAGCATTTCTAAAATTTTTGGGCTTAATAGGACTATCCTGTCTTTTTTGCCTTTGGCATTTTTTAGTAATACAATGTTTCTATTAGAATTTATATGAACGGGTTGCAATGCCAATAATTCGCCACAACGCAGGCCACAACTATAAATCAATGAAAGCATCATTTTATGTTTGATGTTACTATGAGCATTTAATATCAATTTTATTTCTTCTTTGCTTAATACATTGGGTAAAAGTTTAGCTCGTTTTGGTCGGTGAATTTTATCAACTTCAATTTTTGTTGCTCTGACTGTCATAAAATACAGTTTTATAGCGTTAACGATTTGGTTTTGGTAAGATGCTGACAAATTATTCTTTAAGATATAGTCATTGTTGTAAATGATTACATCGTCATTTGTGATTTCGGAAATGGGTTCTTCTCGGTAGAAAATCAAAAAGGATTTCAAGGTTTCGCTATAGGTAGTAATGGTACTTTCACTATACTGTTTAGAACGAAGCTATTGCTTGAACTTTTCAATTTGAATTATCCCTTCCTCCGATTGCAGCGAATTTGCCAAAGGTTCTATTTTAAAGCGTGCTCTGTTTTCAGTTGTATCCGGAATGTGCCACACTGTTTTTTGCTGACTCCATCTCGCTCCCTCTATTTGTTTTACCTGCCTGCCGGCAGGCAGGTACGTTCGATTAAATCAGCCTTTTTTTTCAAAGTAAACTGCGATTCTACTTTCGTTTCTATGCTTTATAAATTTTGCTGTCCAGTTCATAAAGTGCATTTTTGTCATTTGTAGAATAGTTTTTTTATTGTATCGTCTGTTTATTAATACCTAATTTCAAATCTTTAATCTCTCTTTTCAACTCCAAAAACATGTCGGTCACACTTGCCGTTTCCGTTAATTCCTGTTTTTTATCTGTGAGTCCAATGTTGCACACGTATTCCCAAATTTCAAGAATGTCGGAAACCTTGACTTCATAAACCGGATAAAAACTATTGTCTGATTCCACAAACAGTACATTCTTTTTGTTTTTATTCAATCGCTTGTATACCATACCTTCATTTTTGGTGATCAGTATATAGGTCTTGCCATCATTGACGTCTCCTAACTTTTCAATATACCGCCCAACGATTATGGAACCATCTGCATGTGGTGGCATCGAATCTCCTTCCACCGGAAAACCCCTGTGCTTACCCGAGCCCAAAAACGGCAATGAAATTTGCTGCAGACTTTCAATATATTCCGGATCGGCATACCCATTCAAATACCCGGCTTTTACTTTTTGCGTAACGACTTCAATAAAATTATCTCCGGCTGAATCCACTGTAATAGGCAATAATATTCTATTATCCTCAAGTTTCAACAAATTGTCCAAAGGAATTTTCCTCACATCCACAGATAGCAATAGGTCAATGCTGATGTGATAGTAATGCGCTATTTTCTTCAGTATTTCATACGGGGCTTCCGAGGTTCCGTCTTCATATTTGACATACCTGCCCCTGGTTATTGCTAACGATTCAGCCAGCTTTTCTTGTGAAATCTTTTGTTGCACCCTAAGGTTCCTGATGTTGTCGGAAAATAAAGACATAGGTATTTTGTTATAATTTGTAACAACAAATATAGACAAATTTGTTATCATCTGTACTAATTTTGCAAAGTATAAAAAACGAAAAGAAGATGGAAAGAGCAATTGTACACATGGATTTGGATACTTTTTTTGTGTCCTGCGAAAGACTGGGAAATTCAAAACTGGAAGGAATCCCTTTAATTATTGGTGGCGGGGATCGTGGCGTAGTGGCTTCTTGTTCGTATGAAGCCCGTACCTTCGGAGTGCGTTCCGCCATGCCTATTAAAATGGCACTCCGCCTCTGCCCTCAGGCAAAAGTGATGAAAGGTGATATGGAATTGTACTCCAAATTATCGCATGACGTAACCGAAGTGATCCAACTAAAAGCACCTATTGTAGAAAAGGCAAGCATCGATGAATTTTACCTTGATATTACTGGAATGGATAAATTTTATGGGGGTTACAAATGGACCAACGAACTGGCACAATCCGTTACCAGAGAAACAGGATTACCAATAAGCTTTGCTTTATCGATAAACAAAACCGTTTCAAAAATTGGTACAGGTGAAGCCAAACCCAAAGGAAACTTAGAAATACCCGAAAATAAAGTACGGTCTTTCTTAAATCCGCTTTCGATTCAAAAAATACCAATGGTGGGCGATGTTACTTTTCAGCTGTTATCCCGAATTGGAATCCGTACCATTCAGACGCTTTCAGAAATGCCTGCCGAAGTTTTACAACGAATGATCGGTAAAAATGGCATCGACATTTGGAAGAAAGCCAATGGCATCGATACCAATCCAGTGGAACCGTATACCGAACGGAAATCCATTTCAACGGAACATACTTTTAGTCAGGATACCATTGACATTCCAAAACTAAAATCAATACTGATTGGAATGGTCGAAAAACTGGCCTTTCAGTTGCGCTCCGAAGAATGGCTGACTTCCACGGTAGTTATTAAAATACGGTATTCCAATTTTGATACTGAAACCAAACAATGCAAAGTCCCCTATACCTCAGCCGATCACATGCTGACTAAATCCGTTACCGATTTATTTGATAAAGTTTACCAGCGTCGAATGCGACTGCGATTAATCGGAATTCGTTTCAGTGGACTCGTTCGTGGAACCTATCAAATCAATTTATTTGAGGACACCGAAGAAATGCTGTCGTTGTATCAAGCCATGGACAAAATGAAAAGCCGGTATGGCTTTGATGCCGTAATGCGTTGTGCCGGCGCAACATTTAAACCCAATAACAAATCCGAGATTTTAAAACGCAAAATGTAACTCATGTACCTCAACTGTCATTCTTTTCATTCGCTGCGCTACGGCACTATTCCGCTGTTGGATCTCATACAGCAGGCGGTTGGTTGTGGTGTTAAGACAATGGCATTAACGGATATTAATACGGTTACCGGTATCTATGATTTTACAAAAGCATGCCACGAGCTTGGGATAAAACCAATAGTGGGTATCGAATTTCGCTACAACCATCAACTGCGTTATATCGGTTTGGCTAAAAATGCCGATGGGCTCGCCGAAATGAACCGCTTTCTGACCAAACATAATTTTGAGGGTACTTCTTTGCCTTTGACTGCTCCTTCCTTTAATTCCGTCTGCATTATTTATCCTTTCGAAAATAAGCCAGCAGAACTAAAAGATCATGAATATATAGGCATTGCTCCGGATCAGCTTCCCAAATTATTTTTACCGGAATGGAAAGCTTTGCTTGACAAAATGGTGGTTTTACAATCCGTCACTTTCCGTACCAAAAGAGAATTCAATCTGCATAAAATTCTTCGAGCTATCGATACCAATGTGATCTTGTCCAAATTGACTTTGGACGATTATTGCAAAACATCTGAAGTAATGATTCCTGTGGAGGAACTGCTTTCGAAATTTGAGGAGTATCCGCAAATTATCGAAAACACGCAAAAGTTGATGGATCAATGTCATTTTGAATTCGACTTCAAAACGCCCAAAAACAAAAAATACTATTCCGGGAGTCGGGAAAGCGACATGCAGCTTTTGACGAAGTTGGCTCACGAAGGATTAATCAAAAAGTACGGTGCCGATAATCCGCAGGCAACAGCAAGAGTGGAAAAAGAATTAAAGGTGATAGACCAACTGGAATTCAGCGGCTATTTCCTGATCACCTGGGACATTATTCAATATAGCATGAGTCAGGGCTTTTTGCACATCGGTCGGGGTAGCGGAGCCAACAGTATCGTGAGTTATTGTTTGGGCATCACCGACATCTGCCCTATTGAACTGGATTTGTATTTTGAACGCTTCCTAAATGTAAACCGCAAAAGTCCACCCGATTTTGACATTGACTGGTCCTGGAAAGAACGCGACACCATTCTCCGATATATTTTTGATACTTACGGTGCCGATCATGTGGCCTTCTGTGGAACCAATGTCGAATTTAAATACCGTTCCATATTCCGGGAAGTGGGTAAAGTGTTTGGGTTACCCAAAGAAGAATTGGATGCATTGGCTAAAAATCCAATGGCGTTACATGATAAAAACCCAATAGTAAAGTTAGTTCAGGAATACGGGATGTTGCTCGAAAAATACCCAAATCAACGCAGCATGCATTCCTGTGGGATCCTGATCTCCGAAGAACCCATAACCAATTACACGCCACTAGAAATGCCTCCGAAAGGGTTTCCAATTGTTTTGTTCGACATGCACATTGCCGAGGATATTGGTTTTGAAAAGTTTGACATCCTGAGTCAGCGCGGGATCGGTCATATCGATGACAGTGTGAAGTTGATTGAAAAAAATCAGGGAATCAAAGTCGATATCCGAGATACTGCTATATCAAAAAATGAGGCCAAGGCCAATCACTTTTTGAGCCATGGAAAAACAATTGGGTGCTTTTATATTGAAAGCCCGGCCATGCGTGGCTTGTTGCGCCGTCTGAAATGCGATAACTACAAAACCTTAGTAGCAGCCTCCTCCATTATCCGCCCGGGTGTCGCCCAATCCGGTATGATGAAAGAATACATTTTCCGGCACAACCATCCCGATAAGTTTGAATATTTTCATGACGTTTTTAAAGAACAGCTAGGCGAAACTTATGGGGTGATGGTCTATCAGGAAGACGTCATTAAAATTGCCTTACATTATGCAGGACTTCCAGCTGCCGATGGAGATATTCTGCGTCGAGCCATGAGTGGGAAAGGACGATCCAAAGCTGCTTTGCAAAAAGTCAAAGACAATTACTTTGCCTGCTGTGCGCAAAAAGGACATCCGCTTAAGTTAAGTGAAGAAATATACCGACAAATTGAATCCTTTGCCGGCTACTCGTTCTGTAAAGCGCACTCTGCCTCTTATGCTGTCGAGAGTTACCAAAGCTTGTATTTAAAGGTCTACTACCCTATTGAATTTATGGTTGCCGTTATTAATAATCAGGGTGGTTTTTACCGTACCGAAGTATACGTACATGAAGCCAAAATGTCGGGTGCAACCATTCAGAATCCTTGTGTAAACAAGAGCGATTATGAAACTACGGTATACGGCATCGACGTTTATTTGGGTTTCATGCTTCTGGAAGGTTTGGAAAGTAAAGTAGCGCATGGTATTGTTAAAGAACGGCAGGAACAAGGTGCATTTAAATCATTAGAAGATTTTATCAACCGCATTCCCATCGGTATTGAAGGCATACAAATTTTGATTTTTATCGGAGCCTTCCGCTTTACGGGAAAAACAAAAAACCAATTGCTGGTGATTGCCAGACTCATCTTAGTCAATTTCAAACCCGAAAATAGAAACTTGATGCTGCTTCAGGAACCAATCAAAGAATATGAACTCCCTATACTCGAACGCTCCCCTTTTGAAGATGCTTTTGATGAAATCGAGCTATTGAGTTTTCCGGTTTCCTGTACTCCTTTCGATTTGTTGCAAACCAAATATCGGGGGGACGTAATGGCAAAAGATTTACTAAAACATCATAAAAAAACTGTAAAGATGCTGGCTTACCTTATTTCAAGAAAACATGTACCTACCAAAATGGGAACCATGTATTTTGGAACTTGGGTAGACATAGAGGGGGAATATTTCGATACGGCACATTTTACAAAAAGTCTGGAAAAATATCCGTTCCAAGGCGGTGGCTGTTATTTGCTTTTAGGAACTGTAGAGGTAGACTATCATTTCCCTACGATCACGGTTACCAAAATGGCAAAAATGCCGTTCCTCCCCGATCCGCGGTATTCCAACACTTCTGATAGGCAATATAAAGTTCATGAACAAATTCGGGAAGATGTCAGCATGACCCATCGGGCACCGTATCCACAGGAACATGAGATTAATCTGCCGAGGCATAAAATGGAGGTGGGTGCAAAAAAAGAGTCGGTTTGACCTTTTAGGAAGAAATATAATTGCTTTAATCTTTTACACAAGAATAACAATACAATTCACGTTATATACCAAATGAAAAAACAGGAATACGCAATAGTAGATATAGAAACCACAGGCGGTAATGCCAGTAACAGTCGCATTACAGAAATTGCCATTGTTATTCATAACGGAACCAGCGTAATCGACCGCTGGGAAACACTCGTCAACCCAGAAAAAGAAATACCGCTTGCCATTTTTTCGCTAACCGGCATTAACAATGAAATGGTTCGGGATGCACCTATTTTTGATACTATTTCTGAAAAAGTTTTAGAAATGCTTACCGGACGCATTTTCGTTGCCCATAATGTCAACTTTGATTATTCGTTTGTTCGACACCAACTCGAAGCAAGCGGATTCAAATGGACCGCGCCAAAATTGTGCACCGTTCGCGCAGCAAGAAAGATTAAGTCAGGATTGGCTTCGTACAGCTTGGGAAGGCTTTGCCAATCCTTAGACATCCCTTTGATAAACCAACACCGTGCCGGCGGTGATGCGGATGCCACAGCCATATTATTTTCCCGTCTGCTGGAATGGGACATTGAAAGAGTAATCGAAAAAATGATAAAAAAAACTGCTCAAGACCAGCGCTTACCTCCTAACCTACCGCCTGCTGACTTTGAGCAGTTACCTGAAAAAGTAGGTGTGTATTATTTTTATGATCAGACAAGGAAAGTCATTTACGTAGGAAAGGCAATTAACTTAAAGAAACGGGTAGCCTCCCATTTCAGTGGCCATAATATCACGCCACAAAGGCAAAATTTCCTGAGAGAAATACACAGTATTTCCTTTGAAGTCTGTGCTACCGAATTAATGGCGCTGCTGCTGGAATGTACTGAAATTAAGAAACTGTGGCCTACCTACAACAGGGCACTCAAACGCTTTGACCCTAAGTATGGGCTGTATGAATATGAAGCGCGCAGCGGTTATCGATACTTGGCTATTGGAAAGTTAGGCAAATTTCAGGCGTGCATAGAGTCTTTCAATAGTTTGTATAAAGGCATCAATGTATTGCGCAGCCTAGCCGAACAATTTCGCATTGATAACCGATTCTGTAATTACGGCATGGACGACCACGGAGAATTTATCCCAAAACCGGACCGGGACAATTTACCCGAAGTCGAACTACACAACGAGCAAGTCGAAAATGCCATTGATTTTTTAGTCAAAAACAGGCCAAGCTTTGCCATTATAGACAAAGGCAGGACTGCTGAAGAACGCAGTTGCATTTGGATTGAAAACGGTCACTTTTATGGCATGGGATATATTGCATCGGATATTGGTTTTACCGATCCCTCTGAAATAAAAGATCATGTTACTTCATACAAAAGCAACCAATACAGTGTGGATTTAATCCTTGCTTATGCTGAGAAATATCCTGGCAAAGTCCGTTTTAAACTATCCGAGGAAGAATCATAATTCATTCCAATTGCATCTAAATATTTACATCAGGTAGTTATAGCATCAGTATGTTTTGGCGAAACTCGCAGGTTCCGACTAGGTCTTAAATTCCTGTACGAACTTCTTCGCAGATCAATTTATTTTCAAGTAGATGTTGCAACTGCTCTCACAAATTTTCAATAAACACCTTGGATGAGGCATACATAATGAAGTATCTTAGGTATTCAATTTTCCAATGGCAAACAAAATAAACAAATGACTAGCAACACCGAATTAATCCGTTTCTTGGAAGCACAAAATCAAGTGTACCTGAAAGCACTTTCAGAACTAAAAAAAGGCAAAAAAGACACCCATTGGATGTGGTACATCTTTCCCCAATTAAAAGGATTAGGTTCGAGTGAAACCGCACATTTTTACGGTATAAAAGATTGGAATGAAGCTACTGAGTATTTACAACATCCTGTTTTGGGACAACACCTGATTGAAATTTCTTTAGTTGTACTTCAACTTGAGGGAAAAACAGCTTCAGAAATATTTGGAACTCCAGACGATTTAAAATTACGCTCCTGCATGACATTATTTGCGACAATAGAAAATGCCAACCCAGTATTTGCTAAGGTTTTGGAAAAATATTTTAACAGCATACCGGATGAACGTACGCTACAATTGCTAAACAGGATTAAGTTATAATCCAAAACCAGTTAACCATCTGTTTTATCCTCTGAAAAAAATATTCTTTAAAGAAAAATATTATCAGTCCGGTACATACTAATGGTAGGGATGCAACTATTGCTCAATCAATTGCCTCAATCTGATATTTCTTAATATCAGATTTTATTTTGTGAAAAATGATACGATTTTAAATACAGTTTTAATATAAAACGGACTAAAAGCAAGCTAAGGTCATGTCTCATGGATGCTGCGAGCGCATAATGGCTGTGTTGCACTGGTAACCTTTCGAAACTTATAGCTCTGCACGTCCATAAGCCTAGTACTACTTGCTTTCTTTTTTCAGTTTTTTATTTTCAAACTATTTTTTTGAGTGGTACGGGTACAAGGACAGGAATTAAAATATTAATAACTCGTTAGGTGTGATCGAATGATTTGATTTTTGATATTATTTATTGGTCGATCAAAAATAAATTTATTGATATATTTCACCAATTTTAATGCTGTTATTTTTGTTAAAATTCTTGTTTTAAAACCTTCAAAAGTTTGACATAATTGATTCTAATTCTAAATTGGTTACGTAATTGCGAAAACAATGTTTCGATTCTTTTCCGTGATTTTGTAAAAATATGAGAGTGTGGTTTAAAGTCATTTTGATTTTTTCTGTTGGGAGTTTCTCATTTGATATTTACCGTTTGAAACAAATTTAATGGAATGCTTTGAGACAAGTGACCTCTGACTCCAAGCAACAGACATTCAGACATTTGTTGTTTTATTTTTTTTTAAAATAGACATCAAGAACGGCTGCTTTTGTGCTATTAAAGAAATGAAAAAATCCCTTTGACCAAACAAACTTTATGCAGTTTATATCCGTAAAATCTGTTCTTTTGAGAAGCACAAAATTTTTTTGAAGGTATAGTTTCAAACTCATTTTTACAGGTTTTAATTTTCCCATGACGAACAAATCTGCAAATTTACAACGGCATACTTTCGACAATATAATAATCTTTAAATTCTAAAAACCGTCAGCTAATTTGGTTCTTACTTCTTCTAAGAATAAAAACAACTTTTGTCTTCTTTTATTAAACTGACTTCGCATATTTAAATTAGGAATTTGTCGCTTATCAATCTTTTTGAATAGAAAATTCTCACTATCAACAGCTATAAATTCAGTTGTTAAATTTATTGATGCAGATGTCAATTACACAATAGTAATTTAATTTCGAAATTCAATTTTCATTCAAATTTGAATCATTACTTTGCAGTATGAAAATTTTAATCATTGAAGACGAAATTGATATTGCCAGCAGCATAAAAAGTTATTTAAAAGCTAATGATATTCATTGTGAAACCGCAAGCACCTACCAAACGGCGCTGGACAAAATAACTATCTATGATTATGATTGCATTTTAGTCGATCTAATGCTTCCTGATGGTGATGGGTTTTCGATTTTAAAGGAATTGAAAAGTCTAAATAAATCAGAGGGAATTATTATAATTTCGGCTAAAGAAATGTTAGAGACCAAAATCGAGGGATTCAATCTTGGAGCAGATGATTATTTGACAAAACCCTTTCATCTTTCAGAGCTGTTGGTAAGAATTCAGGCTTTGGTAAGACGTAAAAAATTCGACGGAAATAATAAAATTGAATTTAATGAAATTGAAATTGATACTTTAGCAAAATCGGTCAAAATTGGAGATAAAAAAATTGAATGTACCAAAAAAGAAATTGATTTGTTGTTGTTTCTAATTGGGAATAAAAACAAAGTTTTATCTAAAAGCGCCATAGCTGAACACCTGTCGGGTGACATGGCGGATATGCTGGACAATCATGATTTTGTGTATGCCCACATCAAGAATTTGAAAAAAAAACTAAACGATGCCGGAAGCAATGATTACATAAAATCAGTTTACGGAATTGGATACAAATGGAACAATGAATAAAAAATTATTACATACTACTCTAAAATACTATGTTTTATTTTCTTTAATAGTGATGCTTTCAGCAGCGCCATTATTTTTTTATATAACTCAATTACTGTATCTACATGAAACAGATGAAGCTTTACTACTTCAAAAAGAAGAATTTGAGCTGTTGTTTGCGCCGCAGTTAAAAGACAAGGATGTTGCTGTTTGGAATAAGTGGAATAGGGATATAAAAATAGTCAAAGTTCAAAAAATAATTTCTCGAGACACGCTATTTAGCCATAGTTTTTATAATAATTTGGATAAAGAAAACGAACCCTATCGGGTACTCAATGCTCCAGTTACAATTAATAATAAGCCCTACCTTTTTACTGCCAGAATAAACCTAGTTGACAACAAGGATTTTATTATCAGTATTTTAATGGTGTTTACCATCATTATTTTAATTCTTCTGATTGGTTTATTCATCATTACCAGAAAATTGTCTATCACGCTTTGGAAACCATTTTATGACACTCTCGAACAAATAGAGAAATTTGAAATTGACAAAAGTTCCAATCCAAAATTAGCTGAAAATTCTATTGAGGAATTCAATCGACTCAATCTGGCAATAAATAAATTAATTGAAAGAAACACACGCATTTATAAAAGCCAAAAAGAATTTATTGAGAATGCGGCACACGAACTACAAACACCAATTGCTATTTTCAAAGGAAAATTGGAAACATTAATGCAAAGAGACGATGTAACGGAAGAACAATTTGAAATACTCGACAAATTAAATAATACAACGACAAGGATTAACCGATTGAATAAAAACCTTTTGCTTTTATCAAAAATAGAAAGCAAGCACTATAACATTCCTGAAAAGGTTCTTTTTAATAAGGTTATCACAAATCAATTGGATTTTTTTAACGAACAGGCATTATCAAAAAATATAAGTATCAACACAGATTTAGAAGCAGATATATTCGTTCAAACGAACATGTTTTTGTCTGAAATCTTGATCAGTAATTTGTTTCTGAATGCAATTAATCATAATGTTGTTAGTGGAAGCATAAATGTTGTACTGCGTAAGAATTCTTTAGTATTTTCCAATACGGGAATATCAAAGTCACTCGTAACAGATAAATTGTTTGAACGTTTTTCTAAAGTAAATCCATCCTCGAAAGGGAATGGTTTGGGCTTATCAATAATTAAGAAAATTGTAGAGAACAACAATTGGGAAATTATTTACAGTTACAAAGATAAATTACACATTTTTGAAATTCGATTCTAAAATTCAATATTTCTTCAAACTCCAATCGCAATTTTGGCGTTTAAATTTTAAATAAAGAATAAAAATCAAGACAATGCAAAAAAAAATAATACTATTACTTTCATTTCTAATATTATCAATTTCAAATTCATTCGGACAAAGCAAAGGCATCACAATATCGGGAATTACAAAAGATAAAACCTCAAAAGAGACTTTATCATTTGTAAATGTCCTTTTGAAAAACACAAAAGACAACGTTTTGCTTGCGGGAACTGTTACTAACGAAGAGGGAAGGTTTTCATTTTCGAATGTTGTTCCCGGAAATTACTTTTTAGAATTTACATTTATTGGATACAAGGCAAAAAACCAAGCTATTTATGTAGGTTCATTATCAGAATTTCTAGATGAGGGAAGCATTGAATTAGAAGAAGATGCTACTATTTTAAATGAAGTAGTTGTCGTTTCAAAGACAGAACTTATCAATCAGAAAATGGATAAGAAAACCTTCTCTGTGGCAGATAATATCAGTCAGAGTGGTGGTTCTGTTTTGCAAACAATGCAAAATTTGCCCGGTGTTTCCGTGCAAGACGGGAAAGTACAAATTAGAGGTAACGATAAAGTCACCGTATTAATTGATGGGAAACAAACCGCATTAACAGGATTTGGAAATCAATCGGGCTTAGATAATATACCCGCATCTGCGATAGAAAAAATTGAAATCATCAACAATCCTTCTGCGAAATACGATGCCAACGGAAACGCTGGAATTATCAATATTATTTACAAGAAAAATAAAAAAGAGGGATTCAACGGAAAAGTGGGTTTTACTTCTGGATTGGGTGCGCTGTGGGAAAGAAAAGAAAATTTACCAACTATTCGACCACAATACTCATTAACACCAAAAATTAATCCGACACTTTCACTTAATTATCGTAAAAATAAAATTAATGCTTTTTTTCAGGGTGATTATCTTTATACTGAAACGCTCAATAAAAATGAGTTTGTAACGCGAACCTACACTGATGGAACTATTATTAATCAACAATCCAAAAGAAATCGGAATACGCATTTCACTACTTTAAAAACTGGAATTGACTGGAATATTAACGACCGAAATTCACTTACTGTTTCGGGTCTGTTTGGAACCGAAAAAATCATAGATAACGGAGACCAGCCCTTTTTCAATGAAAATTATTCGAAACGATTACGATTGTGGCAATTTTTGGAAGATGAATTAAAAACCACCGCTATGGCTACTGCTGCATACCAGCACAAGTTTAAAGAAGCAGGACGTTTGTTAAATATTGGTTTCAATTATACTTTCCACAGAGAAGATGAAAAATATTTTTTTGATAATATTCTGCCAACCTACACCGGAAAAGATGCTTTCAAATTGTTATCAGATGAGAAAGTAGCCGACTTTAATGTTGATTATATCAAACCCTTAAAATACGGAAGATTTGAAACCGGTTTTAAATTCAGAAAAAGGGATATTCCAACCAATATGCAGTTCTTTCCCGGAGCAAATTCTCCAATAGATAGCGGTGCTGGCGGACAAGCATTTTACAAAGAAATTATTCCGGCAGTATATGGAAATTATATTTTTGAAAACAATAAAATTGAGGCGGAACTGGGTTTGCGAGTAGAATATGTCGATTTGCAATACAATGTCAATCCCAATCATAATACCTATAAAAGTGACGGGTACAGCTATACCCAACCTTTTCCAAATGTGCGATTGGCATACAAAATTAATGACAACAATAAAATATCTTTATTTTACAATCGTAGAGTAGACAGACCAAATGAAGTCGATATTAGAATATTTCCAAAATACGATGATGCAGAAATCATCAAGGTTGGGAATCCTGCCCTTCGCCCGCAGTTCACCAATTTATTGGAACTGGGTTATAAAATGAACTTAAAAAAAGGATATTTCTATTCGGCAGCGTACCACCGTTTTGCAAATGCCACCATCACCCGAATTTCATCAACGGTCCCAGACAGCAATTTAATTTATGCTATTTTCCAAAATGCAGATAAAAGCTTCAATACAGGGAGTGAAATGGTTCTTTCGCTCGATATCGCAAAATGGTACTCATTCAACTTTAATTTAATTGCCTATCACAATCAAATTAATGCTTTTACTGTTGAAAATAAGTATCCAAAACCCAATACTTTTTCAGCGGAGAAACAAGAAATTTTCTCCGGAAATATAAAGTGGAACAATACATTGCATTTATCTAAAAAAGTAGATGCTCAAGTAACGGCAATTTATTTAGCACCGGATATCATTCCGCAGGGGAAAATAAGCTCTAGATTTTCAATTGATTTAGGTATTAAAAAATCAGTCCAAAATGGCAAGGGAGAATTCTTCCTGAATGCAACCGACATTTTAAATACATTAGTAATCAGGAAACAAATTCAAGGTCTGAATTTTAATTATAACAGTACTGACTATTATGAAACGCAAGTGGTTCGATTAGGTTACAATTATAAATTTTAACATAAAAAAAAATTACGGGAAATCGCGATTGTATTTTAGGTAATGAGAATTTGTGCAACTACTTTAAGGAAACAGCCGGAGACTTACTTTTAATGCCAAAAAATATAGGTTATGCACTACCGAGCTAATTTTTGGGTTTTATAAATAGGACGATAAAATATTTTAAATGTAATATCGCAGATAAAGCTATTTGGTGAAAAATTCAATATTTCTTCAAAATTGGTTTATAGCTTTGAATAGTATTAATTTTAAATGCAATAGCAATGAAAAAGTCACTTTTAATTATCGTTCTAAGTATAATGTCATTTGTTTCTTTTGGACAAAAAATTAAAGAAAAAGAAGTGCCAAAAATTATTAAAGAGGCATTACACGAAAAATATCCCAATGCTTACGGCGTAAAATGGGATAAAGAAAAAAACAATTATGAAGCCAGTTTTGATGTTAATAAAATCGATAATTCGGTTTTATTCAACGGGGAAGGGAAAATTGTTGAAACAGAGATAGAAATACAAATCAGTACACTACCTAAAAATGCTTTAGACTACATTAACATGCATTTTAAAAATCAAAAAGTAAAAGAAGCTGCAAAAATAATTAATGAAAAAGGAACTGTAATTTATGAAGCTGAAATAAAAGGCAGTGATTTATTATTTGATGAGAATGGAAATTTTATCTCAATAGAAAAAGCTAGTTAGTTTTAATTTTATAGCATCCACAGTTTTTGTGGGTGCTATTTTATTTATTTTTTCGATGTGTTTCCAAAATTATTTTTTAAACTATTAAGCTCAAAAAAATCTAAAGGTCGGGCAGATTTTCGTCGTCACTTTATTTTACACTTTGCTTTCTTATTGTGTCTTAAATAGTACGAATTGTCTTTTTTATTTGGCAATTTGATGAAGTTTAATTTAATTTTTTACCGTTTTGGGAACATTATTAACCGGATTATTGTTGGATTGTATGCCACGGGGACAAGTACCTTTCGGGGTATGGAAGCAATGACACTTTGCATTTCGCCTACACCAGAACACTATTTACAATAATACCTATGTTAAAAATCATTCTATTTTCATTAATTAGTTTCGCATCTCTTACTGCACAAGAAGTAAAAACAGATACTATTTCAAAAGCGGCGATTGCCAAAAATATTAAATTCAATTACAAAAAACTTATTATTCCGGCTGTACTAATAGGATATGGTTTTATAGGAATTGAAAGTGACCAGTTAAAAAGTTATAATTCTGAAATCCACGAGGAAGTAAAAGAAGATATTGACAGAAAGACAACTATTGATGATTTTTCGCAATATGCGCCGGTACTTTCAGTTTACGCATTAAACGCAGCTGGAATAAAAGGAAAAAATAATTTAAGGGATCGTTCTATAATATTGGCTACTTCCTACATCATTATGTCTACAACGGTTCTGGGTTTAAAATCGTTAACCAAAGTTGAAAGACCCGACGGGAGTAACAATAATTCTTTCCCATCAGGGCACACTGCAACTGCTTTTGCAGGAGCTGAGTTTTTATGGCAGGAGTACAAAGACAAATCCTTTTGGTACGGAATATCAGGATATATTGTTGCAACAGGAACGGGAGCATTTAGAATTATCAACGATAAACATTGGCTTACAGATGTTGCCACTGGCGCAGGAATTGGAATTTTAAGCACTAAAATTGCGTATTGGATGAATCCATATCTAAACAAGAAATTGTTTAGATCGGAAAAAAATAATACAACATCAGTTATCGCGCCTTTTTACAATGGAAAAGAGTTAGGACTCTGCTTTGCGAAGACTTTTTGAATATCACTAAAGCACTTACTGCCTGAATGATTGCAATTCGTACTTTATAAAATAAAATGTTTAAAAATCTTTCTTAAATCGATTTGTTGTTTTTCATAACTATTGCAAATGCTTAAAGCGTAAACATAAATCTTGGGAGAGATATTAATCTTAATAGAAATAGATCATTTGACCCTTTTTTTACTTTTATAACTCATAGTGTTTCTCCCATTTTCATTGTTATACTTGGCAGTCTGTTATTATTGAGTTGGATTAGAAATGAAAAGGTAGTTCAAAAAAAATCCATTTATATTGTGATTTCTATACCTTCATGAAATTAAACACTAACAGAATCAAGCTGTTTTTAAAATATTCCTTTTTAGAAAAAGTAACAAATGTTACAAGTGCATCTTTCCCGTCAGATCATACTTCAAAAGCATTTTTTTACAGCAACTTCATTAGGTATCACTTTTCCAAAATGGTCAATACTGGTGTTTTCATTTTTATAGGCTAGAGCCATTGGTTATTCACGTATGTTTTTAGGTGTTCACTATGCCAGCGATGTGTTTGCGGGTGCCATAGTCAATATAGGTTCCGCGGAGATTGTTTATGCAACGACTTGATTTTAAATACGAACCAAAAAAATCGGATAGAATAAAAAATAATTGTAACGAGAAAGGGATGTTCGTGAAATAAACAAATAACTACGCTTTTAAAAATTTTTAAAACATAAATTACGCCGCAATTATCAGGTTCCAAAACATGAAATTCCACACCACTATTTAAAAGCTATCGCAATAAAATTAGCGATTATGAATTATATTTGATGTTACTACGGATAAAAATTTTAAATTATTTTTAATCTAATTTTACAAAACAATTGATGACTGATGAAAATAAAAAGAATTACAAGAACCGTCTGGATACTATCTTTAGTCAGTTTGTTTACTGATATGGCTAGCGAAATGCTTTATCCAATAATGCCTATTTATTTAAAAACAATCGGATTTTCTATTGTTCTAATTGGTGTTTTAGAGGGTTTTGCCGAAGCATTAGCAGGATTAAGCAAAGGCTACTTTGGGAAATTATCTGACAGTTCAGGAAAACGTGTACCGTTTGTGCAAATCGGTTATGCATTAAGTGCATTGTCAAAACCAATGATGGCAGTTTTTTCTTTTCCACTATGGATTTTCATTGCACGAACGATAGATCGTTTCGGAAAAGGAATTCGCACTGGAGCAAGGGATGCTATTCTATCAGATGAAGCCACAGCGGAAACAAAAGGAAAAATTTTTGGTTTTCATCGGTCAATGGATACTTTAGGTGCAGTTCTTGGACCAGCATTAGCACTAATGTATCTTTATTTTTATCCACAGGATTACAAAACCCTATTTTATCTTGCTTTTATTCCAGGAGTACTTGCAGTTGGAGCAACCTATTTTTTGAAAGACAAAACAAAATCCTATTCAACAGAAAAAAGACATATTCCCTTTTTCTCCTTTCTTCATTATTGGAAAAAAAGCTCAGCACAATATCGGAAATTGGTAATCGGATTATTATTATTTACATTATTTAACAGTTCCGATATTTTTTTGTTACTAAAAGCCAAACAAGCAGGATTGAGTGACACAGCAGTAATTGGAGTTTATATTTTTTACAACCTGGTCTATGCGCTTTGTGCATTCCCATTAGGAATTTTTGCTGACAAAATAGGACTGAAAAAAATGTTTATTTTCGGACTTTCGTTATTTGCAATGGTGTATTTTGGAATGGCTTTCAGTACAAGTTTTTACGCAATAGCATCGTTGTTTTTTATTTATGGCGTTTATGCAGCTGCAACTGAAGGGATTTCAAAAGCGTGGATTACTACTATTTCTGACAGAAAAGATACAGCCACCGCGATAGGAACCTATTCAGGATTTCAAAGCATTTGCACAATGTTAGCAAGTACGCTAGCTGGAGTAATTTGGTATCAGTTTGGGGCCAATGCAACATTTATGGTGACGGGAATAGCAACACTAGGTATCATTGTCTACTTCTCATTTCAATCATTCAGGTAAATTTTTGTTTTACAAATCATATAGTAAACTAAACTTCTCTCAAAATCATCACACATTTGTTTTACAATATCTTTCGTTTTTCTTATAAAAAATTCACCTAATTCTTTATTTATTATGGTATATTTCATTTCTATTTTACCATAACCTAAAATGAGTACGTTCCCTCGCTTTAGAATTGCCTCTGTATTTATTACGTTAATTTATCATTCGTACTTTAAAAATGGCCCAAGTGCGTCGCGCTTGCGTCAACCGCTATTATATTTAAAAAAAATTGCTTTACCTGCTGAAAATCAGTACATTTAGATTCGAATTCGAGAAGCAGCGACATTTAAATATTACATAATCCATTTGAATTCTGGAAAAATTTAATTCGTGCCTGTGTATGGCAAAATCGCATCTGCCATTAATGCTCTACTAATTATATCCTTGCTTCGTGTTACTCCGTATAATTATTCAGGTTGCCAAAAACAATTTTGAAAATGAAAAGTAAAGCATTTAAAACAGTAGCAATAATAGTCGCGCATCCTGATGACGAAATCCTTTGGGCCGGTGGAATTATACTGAATAATCCCCAGTGGCAATATTTTATTACCACTCTTTGCCGAAAATATGACGAAGATCGTTCCGCAAAATTTTATAAGGTTATTAAAATTCTTAATGCACAAGGTACAATGGGCAATCTCGATGACGAACCTGAACAAAAACCTATAAATTCTGCACAAGTGGAGCAAAAAATATTGGATATATTACCCAATAAACATTTTGATTTAATCATTACTCATAGTCCTTTTGGAGAATATACCAAACACTTAAGACACGAGGAAGTGGGCAGAGCTGTAATTACACTATGGAATAAAGGTAAAATTGCCACAAATAAACTTTGGGCTTTCGCTTATGAGGATGGAAATAAAAATTATTTTCCAAAAGCAATTGAAAATAACACCTATTTTGAAACGCTTAAAAAACGGATTTGGAATAAAAAATACAATTTAATAACCGAAACCTATGGCTTCGAGAAAAACAGTTGGGAAGCAAAAACAACACCAAAAACAGAGGCATTTTGGGTTTTCAATAACCCAAATGAAGCAAATATGTTTTTGAATAGATAATATTAAAATTATATTTATGAAAGTATTGGTGCTTTATGATTATCCACCATCACCCGGCGGATTGGCAACTCAAGGCGATCTTTTGTATAAAGGCCTGCTCGAATTAGGAGTTGATGCCAAAGCAGCTCATTTTGGATCAACACAAGAAAAAGAGTGGTATTATCGCTGGTTTCAACCCGATGTAGTGGTCGGTATTGGCTACTGGGGGCATACGCCACAGTTAATTTTACATCCGCAGCAGTTTGGTGTTCAGCCCGTTCCCTGGTTGGTTGCAGATGGCTACATTGCCAATTATCAGGAAGTCTTAAATGAGCTTCCTTTAATATTGGTCACTTCACATTGGGTAAAAGAAATGTATGTCAGAGACGGAATTAGTGGAGATAAAATTGAAGTTTTGCCTGTGGGTTGCGATACCAATTCTTTCAAACCTTACGATAAAAACAATCCTAAAATACTGGCTGTTCGTGAATTTTTAGGTATTTATCCTGACCAATTGATGATTTTAACCGTTGGTGGAGATGCCGCATCCAAAGGTGCTCAAGAAGTCATGCAAGCCTTGGCAATTATTAAGACTAAAGTTCCAGATTGGAAATATGTATGCAAAGTCTGGCCTCAACAACGAACAACATCTCAAAATTCTCTGGATCTACAAATAGCATCCGATTTGGGCATCAAAAAAAACGTAATTTATGAAACAAATACTATTTCTAGAAATTTCATGCCTTACTTCCTTGCTGCTTGTGATATTTATGCTGCTCCATCTCGTCTAGAAGGATTTGGAATGTCACAAGTAGAAGCGGGTGCGTGCGAAAAACCAGTTATTGGCATAAAAGCAATGGGAATGCTGGACACTTTAGTTGATGGCGAAACCGCATTTTTAGCTAATGTTGCACAAAAGATTGTGGTAAATGAAGTTACGCTCGGCCACGAATCAGGATTTGAAAATAATTACAAAGTTCAATTTAAAGAAGCTCGAACCGTCGATTATCGAGCAAATGTTGAAGATATCGCCGCTGGATTATTGAAGCTGATGAATGATCCAGAATTAAGACAAAAAATGGGTGAAGCAGGCAGAAAACGAGTAGTCGAAAATTTTGACTATAAAATTGTTGCCCAAAAATTTATAGATATAATGAATGATAAATTAGGTATAAAAAAATGATAAATTCACAAAAAACTACAGTAATAAATGCGGCCAAAAAAGCAGCTATCGAAGTGCTTTTACACAATATGCATGGCCCATTTCACGAACTTCCCCGAACTGCGGGCTGGGGTTATCCGGAACCGTATACTAGAGATTTATTGATTTCAATTCTAGGAATTGCCGTCTCTGGAAATGAAAAACTACTAAAAAGCATTAGGAAGGTTTTGAAAACTCTGGCAAAACAACAAACCGAAAGAGGACATATTTCATCATTGGTTCATGATGGTGATGATAGAGGCGCAAGCGATACAACGCCCTTATTTTTGTTGGGAGTGGGTATTTACAGAAAAGTAATCGATGAACCCAATTTTTTAAAAGAGGCCGTACAAAAAGCATTAATTTGGATGGAATATCAAAGTCCATCCGACATGTCTTTAGTTGCACAACAACCTACCAGCGACTGGCGCGATGAACAGTGGGTATTGGGCTACGGATTGTTTGTTAACACGTTGGCTTACAGTTTTCTGAAAATTTTAAATCAATCTCAAAGAGCCGATGAAATACACCACGAAATGAGTCAATTTACCATTGCGGGAGGTGTAATTCACGCTCATGTACACGAGGGTTTAGTATTAAAAGACAAACCTTATTATGCCTTTTGGTCGTATAAAGTTTATAGTAGTGAGCGCTTTGATTTATTAGGAAATAGCCTTGCTATCTTATCGGGAATCGCTTCACCCACCAGAGCTAATGAAATTGTTTCCTGGATAGAAACCGAATGCGATGCAATGAAAAATAAAGGATTATTGGCAGTTGATTTACCTCCTAATTTTTTCCCTTTTACCAACCCGGGCGATCCTGATTGGCACGATAGATATTCCGAATTCAATACCCCAGGTAACTATCACAATGGCGGAATTTGGCCATTTATCTGCGGTTTTTATGTTGCCGCCTTAGTTGCAGCAAACAGATTTGCATTAGCAGAACAGAAATTAATAGTATTAACTGAATGCATGAAAAAAACGAATCTTTTGACAGAATCAGCGGCTGAAAATAACGATATATCCAATAAATATATAACTGCCGAAAATCAGGAATTTGGATTTAATGAGTGGATAAAAGCGCAAAACGGGGAACCCAAAGGTCAAAATTGGCAAACTTGGAGTGCCGCAATGTATTTATACGCCGCAAAATGCGTAGAAGAAAAAAGAACGCCTTTCTTTGAAGAAATGCGACAGAAATAAATGAGTACTCTACAATTCATTTTAGATACAATTTTACCAGTTAATATCGCAGGAACAAGACCTGAAGATGGCTTATGTAAAGGTACTACCGCCAAATCCTGATGGAAGAGTCATATTGCCCTTTTACAATAAAAATTTCAGTGGAGTGTATTGGGAGCAGATTACAAAAGTGCTAATTAAAGAAGGCTTTCATGTACTTGCTCCTGACCAAATTGGCTTTGGAAAATCCACCAAATTTATGAACTACCAGTTCAGTTTTCAGCAAATGTCTCTTATTATTAAATCAATTCTCGACAGTCTGAACATCAATAAAATTATTCTTTTATTACATTCTATGTGCTAAATGCTTGTTGCAGGATTTGCATCGTCCAATCCTATAATAAAAGACAAACTCATTCTAGAAATGGAAAAAACGAAAAACCAACAAGAAACGTTCCTCAAAGAAATAGCATGCAAAATCTTCTTCTAAATCCCGCTTCAAATTTAAAGATAACTCCCTAATTTGAAAAACCTGAAATGCTTCTTTTCCGCAGGTTTATCTCATTTGTTTAATATTTGTTTTGGTATTCAGTGATTGCATTTCATTATTACTGCTGATCATGGAACGAAACCTTAGTTGTTAACAGCCGACTTTATAATTGTGCGCATCTTCTTCCAATAAATTTCCAGTTTTCGTCATCCGATTTGCAAATTTGGATTTGTTTAAAGAAATATTTAATCGGTTAGTTTAGCATTTTCCTTCTTTTCTCACTTGCTCTTATAGCTTCTGCTTTATCCCCAAATATATTTATAAAATCTTTATTCGAAATAAAAACTTCGATCTCCATCTTTCCAGCGCAATGCAAATCCTTATACATTTTTTTTGCAATGGTGTATCTCTCCCGAGTGATAAATAATAATCGATTTGGCAAGTAAAATAAATCTAATAAAATCATTTTCAATTCATTTTCTAATCCTGAATGCGTATTTTAAAATTACGCGTCACATAGAATAACTATCGATTGTTAAAGTTTTTTGTTGTTTAGAAAATCATAACTCTTGGATACTAATTTGTTTTTGATTTTATGGTTTGTGTATGTGTGTTGATTGGTTATTATTCCTAAAAAACATTAAATTACACGGCTGTCAATTTAAAATAAAAAGTACTGCCCACGCCCAATTCACTTTCCACTCCAATAGTTCCGTTTTGTGCTTCTATAAATTCTTTGCTAATAGCTAAACCTAGCCCCGTTCCAGACTTATGACTTCCTGGAACCTGAAAATATTTATCAAAAACTTTCGTTTTATAACGGTTATCAATCCCTTTTCCGGTATCAATTACTTGAAAAACAACCTGATTATTTTCATTTTTAAGTTTTACAATTATTTTGCTGTTTTCTGATGAATAAGTAATTGCATTGGTTAAAAAATTAACCAACACCCAGGCAGTTTTTTCACTATCCGCTTTTATATCAGGTAAATTTTGTTCGGTCTCAATAATTAGATCAATTTGTTTTAGTTCTACTTGCACTTTTACGGCTTCGGTAGCGTAACTAATAATTTCATAAGGGTTACTTTTCTCAATAGTAAGCTTAATATTTCCTGTTTCTAACTGCGATAATTCCAACAACTCCCCAGTAATTTTTAATAACCGTTGACTGTCGTCTTTTATACTTTCGATCAATTGCTTTTGATCTTCATTAATGTTTCCTGTTTCTGCTTTTTCAAGCAATTGCAAACTTAATTTTATCGATGAAATTGGCGTTTTTAATTCATGAGAAACAGTGGCTATAAAATTGGTTTTGGCAAAATCCAATTCTTTAAAAACAGTAATATTTCTTAAAATAATAACATTGCCAATATCAATAGTTTGATCTTCTCCTGTTGGTTTAATCGTAATATTTACGATCTCTTTCTCAAAATAACTTTCTTTTCCATCTGCAAAAATTTTCATTGGAAGTACTTTTCTACTTTCTTTTTGAAAATCGCTGACGATTAACGATTTCATCAAATCATTTGTCAGAGCGACTGTTGCTACAAGTTTTCCAATCACTTCCTCCGTTTTTAATCCAATTATTTTTAAAGCCTCGTCATTGGCAAATAAAATTAAACCCTGATTGTCTAACCCGACAATTGGGTCGTGCATATTGTTGATCAAGGTTTCTAGTCTTTTCTTTTCAAATGACAGTTTATACAAATTACTATTGTTATATTCCTGCAATTTTTCTGCCATGGTGTTGAAAGATTTGGCCAGATCTCCAAATTCATTGTGATTCATGAAGTGCACGCGTTGCGAATAGTTTTTATTGGCTATTTCCTTGATACTGGCCGTAAGCTCTTTTATCGGGTTGGCAATATTGTTGGGCAAATTCACCAGAAGATTAAAGGCAATCAGAAAACAAAGTGTTCCGGTAATCGCGATCCAAAAATTAGCCGCCTCTGCCGTGTGTTTGGCAATATCGCTTTTTTGTTTAATCGCATTCATATTCAGTTTCATAATCTCGAAAATGTCCTGACGAATTTGACTTTTTAGAGTTTCGTCTGTCTTGTTTTTTTTCAAAAAATTAAAAACTTTCTTTAAATTATAAGTTGCGTTATCCTCGCCAGCTTCAGTAATATTGGCAATTTGTTTTATGAGATTCGTTTCAAACACTACAATTGCTTTTTCTTCGTCAGCATTCATTTCATCCAAAGAAAGCAACATATTTCGAGAATATTCTAATGTGTTGTAATTGGCCTTCAGAATATTTTCGGTATCTTTTTTTATAGAAAAAATATAAAAAGCGCCAACTAATGAAAGAATTATTATCAATAGAAAAAGCAAGCCGACGCCTAGGTTTAATTTTGTTTTAATTTTCATTTTAAGATAGTATTACAAGGTCAATATTGGATGACGATAAGCTGTTAAGCAATTTATTAAAAACAGTTGTCGATAAAATTACTTTAAATAAACTCAAATGCGGTTTACCGATACAAACGGTGGTAATTTGCTTTTGGGCGACGACCTCTAAAATAGCATTCGTAATATGTTTGCTTTCCATTCGAATCACTTCAGCACCCAGCTGTGTAGCTAATTTGAAATTATTTATCAGATGTCGTTGTTTGTCGAGTGCAATTTTGTCGCTGCTTTCTTTTGGTGTTTCCACGTACAAAACATACCATGTACTATTGTAATAACTCGCTAATCGAGCCGTCTTTCTTATGATTGTCTTGGCGATTTTGTCGTTACTACTGATACAAGCCAATAATTTTTCATGTTTTATTGAGGCGTTTTTGGGCACTTCACTTTCCACTTTCCGATTAACTTGACTCGCTACTTCTTTCAAAGCCAATTCCCGCAATTGTAATATTTGATCCGATTTAAAAAAATTACTCAAGGCAGTTGAAATTTTATCTTCGGTGTAAATTTTACCTTCTTTCAAACGGGCAATCAATTCATCTGAGGTCAAATCAATATTGACCACTTCATCCGCTAATTTCAAAACACTGTCTGGAATGCGTTCCTGAACGTCAATATTCGTAATGTTTTTTACGTCCGCATTTAAACTTTCTAAGTGCTGAATATTTACTGCCGAAATAACATTTATTCCTGCATCCAGAATTTCCAAAACATCCTGCCAGCGTTTTTCGTTTTTGCTTCCTTCTATGTTCGTATGCGCCAATTCATCAACAATAACCACTTCAGGTCGCAAATTGATTATGGCTTGCAAATCCAGCTCTTCAAGCAGTTTCCCTTTGTAAAAAAGCGTTCGTCTTGGGATGACTGGTAAACCCGATAACAATTCGTGTGTTTCTTTACGATTATGCGTTTCGATATAGCCTATTTTTACATCGATCCCTTTTTTCAAAAGCGTGTGCGCTTCTTGTAGCATCCGGAAAGTTTTACCTACACCGGCACTCATCCCAATGTAAACTTTAAACTTTCCTTTTCGTGATTTTTGAATTAAATCAAGAAAGTGTTTGACATTATTTTCTTTTTCGTTGTCCAATTAAATTTATATTTTAGAAAAAAATTAAAATGAAATCGCTACTGAAGTCGTTAAAAATAGATTTTGATTGCTGGGCAAATTATCTTTTAAAAACACCTCATCTTTACTTTTTAAATTTCTGGCTTCTACTCTAAAAATTAAATTTTCAGTCACTAAATAATCAAAGTTAGCCGAGAAACCATAGGTTTTAAATCCGTTTGGTGTTGCTGTGGCGATGATTACCCCTTTTTCATCTGCATAATATTCGCCTCTTGCTGCCAATTGAATTTTAGCTGTAGGTTTGTATTGTGCAATTAAAACAGGTGAAAACCAAACATCATATCGATCACTTTTGACTGCAGTTTGTTGCGCTCCGATATCAAAACCGGTATGAATATTTACTTTTTCAGACACTTTGAGCAAGGCGTAAAAATTATTGAAATAACGCCATTTTTTTTCCGTATCCGGTTGTTCATTCCCCACATAGGTACTCCAGTTCAAAGCCACTGAAAACGAAGGTTTGAAAGTCACTTGCGTCCCAAAAGCTGGGGTTTGATTGCCATCAATTTTCTGGATGCGTTGCCATCCGTTCAGATACATCGCCGCCAAATACCATTTCTCACTTTTTGAACTATACCCAATTTTTACTCCCGTTTCATAATACGGTGAGTTATCAGCCAAAATACTTCTGGTCAAAGCCATACAATCTTTACCAATGGCGCTTTCAAACCCAATGTGCGAAGGCATAATTCCCGCATCAACCCAAAGATTATGAGTTGCCGAAATTTTCACGCCTAGATTGGCTTCGTACACATTTCGCAATAAATCCGGTTCGGCAGCCAGATTATATTGCGCATACGTTCCGGCCATGAGTGCAAAATTCCCACGAATATTGTCCTTGGCGTAATTCACTTTTGCCAATCCTAAATTCAGATTGACTTCATTATGTTTGTTATGACTGTAAATAAATCCTGGCCTCACATGATTGTCGGGTTTGCCAAAATCATAACTGTAATACGTTTCTATATAACCCGAAAACGTGAAAGGACTTTTTTCTTTCTCCACTTCCTGAGCATTAATTGTTGTACCTGCTAAAGCTAGTAATGCTATACCTACTATTTTTTTCATTTTTATTATTTATTATTTGAAGCTAATCCCGCTATTCGTTGCAATCTTATATTTTTAAACAAAAAATATAAGGATTTTCACTGCTATCGGGGCTAAAAAGTATTATCCAATAATTAAAAAATCTATTTTTAATAAACTCTTTTTTAATCCTTTAAAAATTAAAATCTAAAATGTTTAAATTATAATTATTTTTATTTTAACTCATCCAAAGCGACATTCAACTCTAAAACATTTACCGTCGATGTCCCTATTATTGCAGGTGTATTAATTTTGGTTTCCACCAAAACTTTTACTTTTTCCATCGATAATTTTCTTTCTTTTGCTACTCTTTCCACTTGAATTAAAGCTCCTTGCGGTGAAATATTTGGATCTAAACCACTCCCGGAAGCCGTCACCATATCCGATGGAATTTCTCCTTTTTTCAAATACGGATGAACCATTAAAAAAGTATCAATTCTTTTTTGAACCAAAGCCAAATATTCCGCATTGCTAGGTCCTTTGTTGCTTCCCGCACTTCCCGCTGCATTGTAATCCACAGCAGAAGGCCTTCCCCAAAAGTAGTTTGATTTATCGAATTTCTGTCCAATTTTTTGATAACCCACTACTTTTCCATTTACCGTAACCGTTTCTCCTTTTCCGTTATTTGGAGCAAGTTGTGCTATTCCAAAAATCGCCATTGGATAAATTATAGCAAACAATACCATTATAAAGAGTGTAAATTTTAATATTGAAAATATATTTTTCATTTTTTTATTATTAAATGTTATTTTAAATATGTGAAATGTGAAAGTATGTTGAATTGACATTATGGGATTCTCTTTTTACTTATCACATTTCACTTCTTACTTTTTAAATAAATAATGCTACGACCAAATCGATTAATTTAATTCCAATAAAAGGTACAATCAATCCACCAAGTCCGTAAATCAATAGGTTTCTTTGTAAAATAGCACTGGCACCGATTGGCTTATAATCAACGCCTTTTAAAGCTAGCGGGATCAATATCGGAATAATAATCGCATTGAAAATCACTGCAGATAAAATAGCACTTTCCGGACTGTGCAAGCGCATTATGTTTAATCCTTCAAGGGCAGGAATTGCCGTGATAAAAAGTGCCGGAACAATGGCGAAATATTTAGCAACATCATTCGCAATCGAAAACGTAGTCAGTGTTCCCCTGGTCATTAACAGCTGTTTTCCTATCTCTATAATTTCAATTAGTTTGGTTGGGTCATTGTCAAGATCGACCATGTTTCCAGCTTCTTTTGCCGCTTGCGTTCCGCTGTTCATCGCCACACCTACATCGGCTTGTGCAAGCGCAGGGGCATCATTGGTCCCATCACCCATCATGGCCACAAGTTTACCCATTTGCTGTTCATTTTTGATGTAGTTCATTTTGTCCTCTGGTTTGGCTTCGGCAATAAAATCATCGACACCGGCAGCTTCTGCAATGAATTTAGCGGTCAAAGGATTGTCGCCGGTAACCATGACCGTTTTCACTCCCATTTTTCGCAAACGGTCAAAACGTTCTTTCATTCCCGTTTTGATAATATCCTGCAATTCAATAACGCCTTGAACCTGATTATTTTTAACGACTACCAATGGCGTTCCTCCTTTAGAGGAAATATCAATTACTTTTTGAGCGGTATCCTCTGGAAAAACGTTTCCGGCTTGGATTGTAATATTTTTTGCGGCATCTTGAGCTCCTTTTCTAATATCGGTTCCATTTTTTAAAACAACACCGCTTGTTCTGGTTTCGGCAGTAAATTTTATTGTATGTGAAATGTGATTTGTAAATTGTGAAATTTCCAATTGCATTATACCATTCACATCTAAAATTTTACTGAGCTCTATAATACTTTTACCTTCAGGAGTATCGTCGGCAAGTGAACTCAAAACTGCTGACTTGATAAAATCGTCTTCCGAAACACCTTTTGCAGGATAAAAATAGGTTGCTTTTCGGTTTCCAATTGTGATTGTTCCTGTTTTGTCCAAAAGCAACACATCAATATCACCGGCAGTTTCCACCGCTTTCCCTGATTTGGTAATTACGTTGGCACGCAACGCCCTGTCCATTCCCGCAATTCCAATGGCTGAAAGTAAACCGCCAATGGTTGTTGGAATCAAACAAACAAAAAGCGAAATAAAAGCTGCTATTGTTATCGGTGCGTTTGCATAATCAGCAAACGGTTTCAAGGTTACACAAACAATTACAAATATTAAGGTAAATGCCGCCAAAAGAATGGTTAGCGCAATTTCATTAGGCGTTTTTTGACGGCTTGCTCCTTCGACCAAAGCAATCATTTTGTCCAGAAAACTTTCGCCTGGTTCATTAGTTACAATAACTTTAATTTTGTCTGATAAGACTTTAGTTCCACCGGTTACAGACGATTTATCACCCCCAGATTCCCGAATGACAGGAGCACTCTCACCGGTAATCGCACTTTCGTCTATCGTGGCTAAACCTTCGATGATTTCACCATCTGTGGCTATTAGATCACCGGCTTCACAGATGAAAACATCGCCTTTCTTCAATTCAGAAGAGCTGATATTTTTAAATTCACCATTGGGTAAAACTTGTCTCGCTGGTGTTTCTTCACGTGTTTTTCTTAAACTGTCTGCTTGTGCTTTTCCTCGGGCTTCGGCAATTGCCTCAGCAAAATTGGCAAACAACAGTGTCGCTAATAAAACTAAAAACACAATAAAATTATAAGTAAAACTCCCTTGATCCTGCGCGCCAAATAATATGGCAATACAAACGGCAAGCATAATAGCCGTTCCGATTTCTACGGTAAACATTACCGGGTTTTTGAACATTATTTTAGGATTAAGTTTTACAAAAGACTGCACTAACGCATCTTTTACCTGCTTGCTCTCAAACAATGAATTGGATTTATTTTGAGTCATTTTTTTATAAGTAAAATGTTAGATGATAAATGTGAAATGTCGTGAGATTGAATATATTTGATAGTCAATTAAAAATATTTAAAGTTATGAAACCACATAAAAATTTGAATTCTTGGATTAAAAGTTTTGAATTTGTTAAAGAAATTTATTTAGTAACAAATCGATTTCCCTCTGATGAAAAATTTGGATTAATCTCACAAATTAGAAGAGCTTCTGTTTCAGTTCCGGTAAATATCGCTGAAGGTGCAGCTAGAAGAGGTACGAAAGAATTCATTCATTTTCTGTATATTTCATTAGGCTCTTTATCTGAACTTGACACTTTAATTTTATTGAGTAAAGAATTAAACTTTATCAATGAAAAAGAATGCGAACTGCTGATTGAAAAATTAGACATTATTGGAAAACTTATTTATGGATTAATTAAAAATCTCGAGGGCAGATTGTGAAATGCAATAAGTGAAAATGTCAGGTATGAGTTAGTAAATCTTTCACTTTTTACACCTCACTTTTTACTTTTTTACATTTTACATTTTACATTGTAAAATATTCTGCCAATGGTCCTAAAGCTAATGCCGGAAAGAAAGATAACGCTGCTATAATTGCAATTACGGCAAAAACCATAACTCCAAAAATGGTCGTATCCGTTTTTAAAGTTCCCGCACTTTCAGGAATGTATTTTTTATTGGCTAATAATCCTGCAATAGCCAAAGGTCCAATGATCGGAAGGAACCGACTTAATAATAAAACAATTCCGGTGGTTATATTCCAAAAAGGATTATTGTCTCCCAAGCCTTCAAATCCACTTCCATTATTGGCCGCGCTCGAAGTATATTCATAAAGCATTTCCGAAAAACCATGATGACCCGAATTGTTGAGCCAGCCTGTAGCATTGCCGTTAAACCAATAGCCCATTGCGGTGTCATGCGCGGCAAAATAAGAAGCCAATGCGGTTCCAGACAATATCAATAAAGGATGGAGAATAGCTATAAAAGCAGCAATTTTGACTTCGCGGGCTTCGATTTTCTTCCCTAAAAATTCAGGGGTTCTACCCACCATTAATCCCGAAATGAAGACAGCTAGAATGATAAAAATATAAAAATTTAAAAAACCAACACCACAACCTCCATAAAAGGCATTGACCATCATTGACAGTAATTGCATCGAACCGGAAATCGGCATCGAACTATCGTGCATACTATTGACCGAACCCGTGGAAATTACCGTTGTTGCGATACTCCAAAAACCTGAAATGGCAGGACCAAAACGGACTTCCTTGCCTTCCATTGCACCTGTAGACTGCATAATCCCCATTTTTTCGATGGCAGGATTTCCGTTGATTTCGCTGATCACTGTTGGTATTACTAAAAGTAAAAAACCAATGGTCATTACCCCAAAAACTACGTAGGACAATTTTCTTTTCTTTAAATAAAAACCTAAAGCAAAAATCATCGCAAACGGGATTATTAATTGAGCCCACAATTCCACAGCATTTGTAAAATAAGTAGGATTCTCCAGCGGATGCGCTGAATTGGCTCCAAAAAACCCTCCACCATTTGTTCCAATATGTTTAATACCGATAAATGCTGCGGCAGGACCGCGGGAAACTTCAACATTGTCACCTTGTAAAGTGGTGATGCTGTCTTTTCCTTCAAAAGTCATCGGTGTTCCGCTAAATAACAAAGCAATCGCTACCATAGCAGAAAGTGGCAGTAAAATACGGGTACAGCTTTTGATAAAATAATTGTAAAAATTCCCTAATGCATCAGTTGTTTTCTCTTTCATTGCAGTGAAAACCATCGCTGCTGCAGCCATCCCGACACCCGCTGAAACAAATTGCAGGAACATCAAGATTATTTGCGAAAGATAGGAAACGCCCGTTTCCCCAGAGTAATGCTGCAAATTACAGTTTACCACGAATGAAATAGCAGTATTGAATGCTAAATCGGGTGACATGTTTGGATTATTGTCGGGATTTAAAGGCATTGAACCTTGAAATAACAAAACAAAAAAGCAAAGAAAGAACCACACCATATTCACGCTTAACAACGCTTTTAAATGCTGTTTCCAGTTCATTTCTTCCGTGGCATTGATCCCGCTGATTTTGAAAATAAATTTTTCAATTGGATTGAAAATCGGATCAAGCAGTGTTTTATCGCCTGAATATATTTTAGCAATATACCTTCCTAAAGGAATAGCCAAAACTATGGAAACAATAAAAATACTAATGACGCCAAATAATTCTGTGTTCATAATTTGTTTATTTTTTAGTGAATTGTAAAATGTGAGATGCGTGGTCCAATATTTTTTTATTTTTTAATCAACTTTTTACATTTAACAGATCACATTTTACATTATTAAAATTCTTCGGGTTTGATTAGTACATAAACCAAATAGCCAAAAACGGCAAGTGCGATAATAAAGAGTGCTGTCATGATTTAGATTTTTTCAAAAAATTCGACGGCTTTAAAACAAATCGCAAATAACAAAATGGCTAGTGCGATTAAAAGAATAGTAACTATCATGGATTAAAAATTAAGATTATACTCCGGTTGCATTGATTTGTTTGACGTATTCTGCCTTCAATGTTTTTGGAAACAGATTGGAAATGTTACAGCGACGCAGTTCCATAAAAGAAGAAACAGAAAAAAGATAAACATTCGAAATAGCAATTTTTGTTTCGTTGCTTCCTGTTATCAATAATTGTTCAGCAAGTGCTAAGCATTTTTTTGCTCTAGAAATATTTCCCGTAATAATTGCTGTCTTGGTGATTTCGGCAAAGCGTTCTGCTTGTTTGTAAATTGTGGTGACTTGATTTTTCATAAGAATGTTTTTTATGTTCTTCATCGCTTACGCCAAAATATATTCCAATAAATCGTAATGAATATCAAATCATTGTCAATTAAAGCTTTGTGGTTTTTATGCCAAAAAAAGCCATAAAAAAAGCCTATCAAAATGATAGGCTTTTCTCAAAATAATATGATTTTAATGAATGCTGTATTCGTCTAATTTTCGATAAAGTGTTGCAATACCTATTTCAAGTAGGCGCGCTGTTTCGGCTTTGTTGCCTTTGGTATAATTCAATACTTTTTGAATGTGCAATTTCTCTACACTTCCCATCGAAAAAGCGGATACTATTTTATTGGCTTTGTCGGTTTGATTTTGTATTTCGTAAGGCAGCAATTCTTGGGTTAACAGCTCCCCATTAACCAAAATAACGGAACGTTCAATCACATTTTTAAGTTCCCGAACATTTCCTGGCCAGTGATAGGTTTCTAGTTTATGGAGAAATTCAGGATCAATAGTCACTGTTTTTTTATTGGTTTTAGCCGAAAACTGAGATGCAAAACTATGAGCCAATGGCGCAATATCTTTTGTTCTTTCTCTTAAGGCTGGAATTTTGATTTCAAATATATTTAACCTAAAGTAGAGATCAGAACGAAAACGGTGTTCTTCGCTTTCAGTTTTTAAATCGCGATTGGTTGCTGCAATTAGGCGGAAATTAGACTTTTTTGGGGTGGTATCACCAATCTGAATAAATTCGCTAGTTTCTAAAACCCGCAATAATTTAGCTTGCAATTCAATAGGCATTTCCCCAATTTCATCCAGAAATAAGGTTCCACCATTGGCTTCTTCAATAAATCCTTTTTTATCTTTTACTGCACCGGTAAAAGCCCCTTGTTTGTGCCCGAATAATTCGCTTTCCAGAATTTCCTTACTGAAAGTACTACAATTTAACGCTACAAAAGATTTCCCAACCCGATTGCTGCTTTCATGAATGGCTTGCGCAAAAACTTCTTTTCCGGTTCCGGTTTCACCTGTTAAAAGTACGGTGGAATCTGTTTTGGATACTCTTTTAGCCAAATCAATTACCTGTTCCAGTCCTTTTGATTTACCAATGATACTGTCAAAGGAATATTTATCAGAGATTCTTTTTTCGAGTTGTTTGACTTTCTTTTGCAACTGCGCTTTTTCCAATGCTTTGTACAATAGCGGAATAATTTTGTCATTATCATCGCCTTTCACTATATAATCAAATGCTCCGTTTTTCATGGCTTGAACACCATCGGAAATTTTTCCGAAGGCAGTCAATAAGATGACTTCGGTCAAAGGAAATACTTGTTTTATTTTTTGTACAAAATCAACGCCGTTGCCATCTGGAAGTTTGACATCGCAAAGAACTACATCAATATCCTTGATTTCCATTTTTTTGAAACCCGATTTTAAATCCGATGCTTCATAAGCTTCAAATCCCTCAGATTTTACAATTCTAGCGAGAAGTCCGCGAAGTTTTTCTTCGTCGTCAATAATTAGGATGTTTTTCAAAATGGTAAAAATGAAATTTTAGAGTACAAAAATACATCTTTGCCTACTCCAAAATAACTATTTCCTCGATAAATATTAAATGTTAAATAAAAAATTACTTAGTAAATTAGGAATATTTTTTAGTTGATTACTATTATAAATTCTACAATAATTGTTGAGTAAAAGAAAAATTTCTTTTTTATTATTGAACATTTAGCCATTACCCATCTATTTGCAGCCTCGATTTGCGTCTCCCGCATCATAGATTTGGATACTATTTAAAGGATATTATAAAGTAGTTTTAAATAAAAATAGGAGTTACTTTATCGGGTTAGCAAAAATCTATTCATGAGAAAAAAAGTTGGAGCTGGTCCGTTAGCAATTATGTTTTATGTAAATTTTCTACAACTTATCATTAAATTTTGCAACAAATAAAAATAATTATGTAACACATTTTACGGTGAAAAAAAGATAATTTGCGCCTTGATTCTTCATACAGTATTTTTAAATCCAAAAAAAATGTCTACAGCAAAAACTACGAAAGGTCTTAAGGAACAATACGTTCCTACAGCAGAATTTTATAGCCAAATAATTGATAGTTTATTGGACTATTCCATTTTTACGGTTGATACAGATTTAAATATTAACAGCTGGAATTCAGGGGCAACACATATATTTCAGTATGAAACAGATGAAATTATTGGGGAACCATTTGAAACTATTTTTACCGAAGAAGATAAAAAAGCTGGAATTCCGCAAAGGGAAATTGATATTGCTCTAAAAGAAGGACGATCTGTAGATGTAAGATGGCACTTGTGCAAGGACGGAAAAACATTTTTTGCAGATGGTTTGGTATTCCCACTTAAAGATGAAGATGATGCAGTTATAGGATTTGTAAAAATATTGCGTGACATTACTGCCAAAAAAGAATCAGAGGACTCAATAAAAAAATATGCAAAAGAGTTGGAAGATCTCAATGCCCACAAGGAAAGTGTACTTGCGATTTTGTCCCACGATTTAAGAAGCCCACTTGCCGGAATTATTCAGGGTGCTCAATATTTGGAGACAAATTTTGATAAAATTAATCCTGCTTTAGCCAAAGATTTGTTGAAAGAATTTCACATTGCGGCGGTAAACGAATTGAACATGCTGGATTATCTGGTAGAATGGACAAGGATAAAGTATGCTGCCGAAGCGTTTGTTCCGTCCAAAATAGAACTTGTTCATTATGTAGAAAAAGTTTTTGAATCATTAAAAGAAACCGCATCCATCAATACCATAAATCTTCACAGTGAAATAGAAGAAAATTGTACCGTGTTTGCTGATGAGAAAATGTTGCTTTCTATTCTTCAAAATATAATTTCGAATGCGATTAAACATTCGCATAAAGGAGGCCAAATTACCTTGTCAGCAAAGCAAAGTGATGATATGATGATTGTAGCAATCAAAGATTCAGGAAAGGGTATGTCCAAAGAAATAATGGATAAACTTTTTACTCCTCAGGTTAAAGCACTTTCAAAAACGGTAGAAGAAAATAAAGGAGCGGGCATTGGTCTATTGCTTGTAAAAGGATTTTTAGAAAAAAATAACGGAAAAATATGGGTTGAAAGTGAAGAAGGCGTAGGATCATCTTTTTATTTCACCTTACCTCTCAATAAACCTTTAGATAAGAAGGATATTTCGGAAAAAGAAGACATTGAATAATACATCAAAATACTCATAGTGGTAAATAAATCAGCGATGAATTTTACTGCTCCGTTGCCCAATGAATGTAATTAAAGTTTTTTTTGGTCTATGGAAACATTGTTTTATTACGCCTGAACTCTATTTAGATTAAAGTATTAAAGGTTACAAATTGTATCTTTGGTATGGATTGATTTTGTCTTTTTCAGCAATAAGAAATCTCACTTTATGAATCTATCATTTGATTCCCACTCTGTAGGATTGACAAAATAAAAACTTTGGCGCGTTGTGAGTAATTAATCCAAATTTCAATAAATCTTCAATAAAAAATTGAATCACATAAAAACTTAGAAAAAAATAGTTAAACATTACAATTTTTGGGTTGACACTGCTACGGTTTTCTTTAAAAAAGTGCAACGAATTCCAAATTTTTAAAATCTACGTTTCTATGTGGTCAATAAATTAAACAAAGAGAAATATACTTTACGGGTAGTTTAATTATCTTTTGGTCCAAAATCAATCTGCGCAATGTAAACATATTTTCGTGATTCCTCTTATTTTTTAACAGTATTCAAATCAAAGCGATAAATAGCTTCCAACTTCAATAGGAGTGTGTTTGATTTGTTTTCTAACACCAAGGTTCGGTTATCACCAAATTTTAACGCTAGAATTTGTAAGTCAAGTTTTTCATCTACTGGATACACTCTAAACTGATTTAAAGAATAGCCCATTTTTATACGTAAAAGAATTTTTTTGTCCAAAACGCTTCTTTGTACGTAAGTCGAAAGGTCTATCGAATTATTTTCGACATAATTCGAACGAACGTTATCAGTGGTCAGTTTGTAACTGTTTCCGTGACCCAGAAAATCCACGCCCACTTTAGTTTTATCAGTTAAACTATAATTAATATCAGCGTCATTTGGCATAAACGCATTTATTTCAAAACGTTTATCCGGACTATGATAATAGAAAGTAACAATGGGAACTACCGACATACCGTAAGCTTCACTGCTGCCGTAAAGTCCCAAACCGTAACCAAAACTTTCGTTTCTTTTATATTTTAATAAAGCCAATCCGCCCAGGTAAATATCGTCACTGCTGAGATTGATATAATCAGATGCCACTTTTGGCAGAAAAAGGTATATTCCACTCCAGTGTTCAGAATGTTTTACAGTCAAACCTGCTCTTAAATTTGTTGAGTACAAATGATTTTTATCAGAATCAGGAAACAATTGTAATTTGTAGCTGCTGAAATTTACACCCGTTACAGCAATATATTTTTCATTTAAAACAATTGGTAAAATAAGATTTGTTTGAAATGTAGTTATGTCGGTGTTAATGGATGAATTTTCGAAAGTTGTTTTTTGTGATTTCCCATAATTGATGGAAAACAGATCGATGTATTCTTGCGCACTGCATAAAAAAGGCAGTACTAAAAATAACAATGGTATTAATTTTTTTTTCATTTTACAAAGTTTATATTGTTTAATTATTTGAAATTTGTTGAATATGGTTTTTTCATTTTTGACGAACATTTGAAGTGCTGTACTTTAGAACAAAACCACAGCACAAATTTAGTAGTATAAAGCATTACAGTTGGTACAGCAATGAACTAGCTGTTTCTATTTTATTTGTACTTCCAGTTGCTTCGGCGAGCATGTGAAACTAAACTATTTCCATCAGGACTGCGGAACTAAATTAACCGCTGCATTTTCTTTTTCTATTTGTTGTTGTACATAGGCAATCGTATTTTGAATGTCATCAACACACACAAAAATAAATTCACCGCTTTGCGCATGATTAATGGTATATTGTACGGATTCTATTTCATTTGAGATGATACTTATCTTAATGCTGCTGTCAATTTCCCGAATACCATCAGAAAGCATTGTGCTGAGTTCTTCTGTCGTTCTTCCTCTGTTGTCTCCGTGTCTTATTATTATTTCATCAAACATTTGAGCAGAATACCTGCCAATGTTCTTTATATCTTCGACACGACGGTCTCCGGTGGCTGAAATTATTCCTGTCTTCTTTGTTGCATCAACTTGCTCCATAAATTTTTGCATCTGAAGGTATCCGTCCGTATTATGAACATAATCAATCATTAATCGGAAATTCTTAAACTCGAAAATATTCATTCTGCCGGGCGTTAATGTTGGCGACGGGATAAAAGAATTTAGCGCAGCCCTAATTGTTTCGATAGGAAAATTACTTATCGTTGCAGCTAATAAAGCGGGCAAAACATTTTTAATCATAAACTCGCAGGTACCTGAAAAAGTAAGGGGCACTTGATCAACTGCTACTATTTTTATTTTCGATTCGCCTTTACTTACGACAAAATAATTATCTTCGACAAAAGCCGCTAATCCGCCGTCACTGCAATGTTTTTTTATCCGTTCATTATTGGCATTCATGCTGAATAATGCAATGGTGCAAGTAAGGGTATTTTTCATTTGATAAACCAAATCGTCATCCGCATTTAGAATTGCGGTTCCGGTATCAAAGGTACTTTGTGCCACCACTGCTTTGACTCGAGCCAATTGTTCAATAGTGTCAATATCATTTAATCCCAAATGATCCTCAGTAACGTTGGTTACCACACTGATGTTGCACTTATCAAATCCTAAGCCGGCTCTAAGTATTCCGCCTCTGGCACATTCGAGAACTGCAAAATCAACAAGTGGGTCACGAAGCACGGTAGCTGAACCGCCGGGTCCGCTACAATCTCCTAAACGAATTGTATTTCCGTCGATATAAATTCCATCCGTTGTCGTATATCCTGTATGATGTCCTGCCGCTTGCGCCAAATGGGCAATCAATCGTGTAACCGTAGTTTTTCCATTGGTACCTGAAACAGCAACTACCGGAATACGTCCGTTGGCATTATTAGGAAAAAGCATATTGACTAAAGGCTCAGCCACATTTCTTGCCATTCCTTCGGTGGGAGAAAGATGCATTCTCAAACCAGGACCTGCATTTACTTCAATCACAGCTCCGTTTTTTTCGGTGATCGGAATTGCAACATTTTCGGCCATGATATCAATACCACAAATGTCTAAATTCATCAGACGTGCAATACGTTCTGCCATAAAAACATTCTGTGGATGCACCAAATCCGTTATATCCATTGCTGTTCCGCCAGAGCTTAAGTTGGCTGTGTCTTTTAAAAATAAAATTTCTCCAGCGGATAAAACCGAATCCAGTCTAAGTTCTTTAGCCGCTAAAATGGATTGTGTTGCCGCATCAATTTTTATTTTAGTGAGTACTTTTTGGTGGCCTTCACCCCTGTTTGGATCACTATTAGTTTTAGTAATCAGTTCTTCAATAGTGGCTACACCATTGCCTAAAACTAATGCCGGTGTTCGTTTCGCTACCGCTGCAAGTTTGTAATTGATAACCAGAAAACGATAGTCATTTCCTGGTATAAAACGCTCTACGATTACATTTTCTGAAATTTTTTGGGCATCATAAAAACCTTTTTGTGCTTCTTTTAGAGTTGTTATTTGTGTAGTAATTCCTCTGCCGTGGTTGCCATTTACTGGTTTGGTCACAAGCGGAAATCCAATTTTTTTGACAACCTCTTCCAATTCCGTTATGTCATCGATTAGCATCCCTTTAGGTACGGGAATGTATGACTGGGACAATAAGTTGCGGGTTGCATCTTTATCACAAGCCATATCAACTGCTATGCTGCTTGTAGTTGCTGCAACGGATGCGCGTATAATTTTTTGATTGCATCCCTGTCCGAGCATTAATACAGAATCATCATTTAGTCTGGTGTACGGAATATTTCTGCTTTCCGCTTCTTTTACAATGGCAAACGTACTGGGACCCAATTTTTCTCTATTGTACAAGCGTTGCAATTCTTGTACAGCAGCTTCCACATTATACTCTAATCCAATCAACAAATTTTCCACTAAATCAACCGCAGCTTTTGCAGCATATTTCCCAGATCTTTCAGTACTATATGAGAAAACAACATTATATATGCCCTTTACATTAGTAGGGAGCGTTTGTCCGAAACCACACTCCATTCCTGCAAGGCTTTGTAATTCGAGTGCAATTTTTTCTATTACATGTCCTACTGATATTCCTGTTTTTACACGTTCTAAAAAACTGTTTTCAATTCTTTCTGAACATTTTCGACTTTTTAAAAACGGCAACAGTTTTTCTAATACTTCGCCAAAACCTTTAATCGTGTTTGTAGGCCTTTGCTCCCACTCTCCAATGTCAAGTTTCATAACGATAAGTTTTTTCCTGTTTCCAGACCAGTAATTGGCTCCACGCATCACCTTAATCTCTATTATTTTCATTGTCTTTTACTATTTTTCAAAACGTATTATATTATTATTTAAATCCATCGGTACTAAAATTATCTACTTTATATACCCTTTAAAAAGAATCAAATTCCATATACGGCAACTTGGTACAAAGTGAATAAATTGAGAATTAAGATTTAAAAAGTATTTTTAGTTCCTGTGCATTTAAAACTCCGGCTTTGCTTGCGGTAATATTGACGAATATAAAGACTTTTGCAAATAAGTTTTTGTCAGTAAGATCATGAAGCTTTATGAGATCAATGCGGCTATATTTAGAATAAAACATTTTTAAAATTCCGTGAAGCCTGATAGCTTCGATTATAAGATCAAGCTTTATAGCGCTGTAAAGGAAACTTGGAGGGAACTGGAATAAGATACTACCCAGTTTATCGTTCATTCCATGTCTGCAAAACGAAAAGAATTCACCTATTTTAGGTTTGCAGTAGACGAGCTTTTTAACATACTTTGTCAATTTTGGTGCTTTAACGCAATGTATAAAACCATCAGGGCTTTTTTTACACCAAATGGTGAGGATTAGCAATGTGGAGAATTTATAAAACGCATTTATTTTAAAACTGTTGAAATGCATGCAATAAAACGCAAACCATTTAGCTGATAAAATATTTTCAGGATAAAAAGCATTCTTCCGTTTAGCGATGTAAAAGGAAGAACAACCGATATGTATATTTTTAGCGAACATAAAAATAAGAATTATGTTTATGAAAAAAAATGCTAGATTTTTGTCAGATACAGTTAACAAAAATTTCTTCACCAAAACATTTTGACTGCAGTACAGAAGATAAGAATCCAAAAAACTAAAAATACAAGTCCCCCAATCTTTGATTAGGGCGCATAAGTTCACGATAGAATCAGTGAAATATTTATTTATTTACCACCTTCGTGCGCGGCATCAACATTGATATGTGATTCAGCAATTTCTGTTAATTTTACGTCAGCGTTTTTCTCTTCTTCAAGTGTTTTTGCAAGAAGCAAGGCTGCTTTTGTTTTACCAAGAGTAACAGCATGAACACGCAAAGTCTCATAAGTAGCGATTTCATAATGTTTTACTTTCTGCGCTGCAGCAATCATCGCTACATCGCGAACATTACCAACTTCAGTTCCCTCGAAAATGCCATTGACCTCATCCAACAATTCTGCCATTGCATGACATTTATTAGCAACTGCTTTGAGACCCAATGATTCAAAAACGTGCTCCAAACGTGTAACATGTTCTTCGGTTTCTTTCAAATATTCCTTAAACGTCTTTATCAATTGAACAGATGTAGCAGTTTTGGCCATTTTAACCAGTGCTTTTGTCAACGCTTTTTCTGCCCAATAAATAGCTTTTAATTCGTCTTCTAAAAAATCTCTTAAGTCTTTCGATGCCTCAGGTTTTGCTATTGTCGCTCCGTCTTTTACGGTATGATTTGAATTTTTGGTTGTTTTTCCTGTCGTATTGTTTGGTGCTTTAATGGCTTTTGTAGATTCGTCTTTTGTCGTTTTCATAACTTTTGATTTCCGAAATTGATTGTAATGTCATTTCACAAACAAATTTAAAAATTAGTCAAATCTATTCTGTACACAATTATTTTTAATAGTTACAAAATTCACAGTCTCGTAAATTTTATTAACAGGACATCATATCTATTTTGGAATTTATAAAAAAATTGAATGATGTTACCATATAAAGAACAATAAATAAAGACAAGCAAATTTTTAAAAATAAGCAACAATAATAATTGTCATGAAAATGGAAAATTGCTCTTAGAGGTAAGGTTTATTCTATCGATAAAGGTTTATTATCGCTTTATAAGCACAAAATCTGTTAATTCTTTTTTGATACGTACATCGGTATTTTCTATATCAATGGATTTGGAAACAAAAATAAAAGGTATTTGTGGTACTAGTTTCTCTCTTATTTTTTAAAGCCGGAAAACCATCAAAAGCCGGAAAAATACAATTGGAGAGGATGATATCATGCTGGAATATAAAAGTGCTTTTTTTCGTCTGTTTTTTTATGCACTGTTTCCGCAATATAATTAACACCACCTTTTGTTAATTATTTTTTAATCAAGTCCAAATCGTTGGAGCCATGTTTTATCATTAAATTGTTGCTTTTCATGTGCGGAATTAATTTTAGAAGTAATTTGGATTAGATAATTCAAATCTTAATTCTTGGTTAAGAATTACTATAAATGCACTACTCTTTCAATTATAACTTTATTAAAATCCTCTCGGCTCCTTTTTGTGACAAGTAAAATAATTTCATTTGAAAATTCATAAAAATAACTATCCCCTTGCTATATTTTTCATATGTTTCGCAAATTAATACAATCGGAATAATGGATTAAAAAAAATAGTTACTGTCCAGCAGCATAATGTATTTTCTTAAATTTTTGTTAGAAATAACCATTATACAATTTAAGAGAAAAAAATTAGTATGTCTCCCATTAACCCGACATAGTTTAATTTCCGACATTAAAATAATTTCTATTTTTTCCAACGATGCAATGGCAAAATAGTCATTTAAGTGATCTAAAGAGTCTAAAGCGTAACATTCTTGACTTTTTGATTCTAATAACTGCGTTCCATTTCAGTTTTTTTGATGACTCTATAAACGGCTAAAACAATAGCATTAAAATCAATTGTCTTCAAAATAAAATCACTTGTACTGTATTTAACTGCTTTTAAAGCATAATTTTCTCATACTAAAATAAACTTTAGTTTTGGAACGCTAAATTCACATTTTTTAAACATTACAAAAAAAGATCAACTATGAATAGGAAATTGAAGAAAGTGACATCCGGTTTTTTCTGTTTTACAAAGCCATACAATTGATTGTGGAAAGCGCATCACCGATTGATTTTATAGTCAGTAAGTTCTACTATTCAATTTTTTTTAAAATTTGAAGAGTGTCTTTTTCATGAGTTATCTTTATGGCATTAATTTGCGTCATGAGTTTCAAAATAGTAATTAATCGATTCCAATACAAAATGAAATAAATAACATCAATTCAAACAAGATATATAATAAAAATGAATTAATAGAGAAGACAATTACTATGTTTTTTCATAATTAGAAGTAATAATTGTGCAGAAGATTAGTATTATTGACAGAAACACCACTATTTGTATATTTATTGAAAATGTTTAAACTTTGTATTAGAATGGAAAATAAAGCGAATTTAATACCAAAGTTATTCTATTGATTTTCACCGGGAGTAAAATACCCAGAAAGTATTTAAAACAGTTTTATTTTTACTTGTGCATTATTAATATAATACTTGGCGTCCATCGTTATAAGGATAGTCTTTGATTTTTCCTCGAATAAATAAGTCTGGTCATCCCCAAATTTTAACATTAAAACCTGTTATTGAAAATTTTGATGTATCGGATAAACTCTGAACTGGTTTAAATTTCAGCCCTTTTTAAGACGTAAAATAACTTTGTTATCGAAAAGGTCTTGTTGATATAAGAACAAAATTTATCGAATTATTTTCAAAATAATTACATGGAATAGTTTCAGCAGTTAGTTTGTAACTATTACGATGACTCAGGAAATCAAGATCGATTTTTGTTTTATCAGTCAAACTATGATTGATATCATCATCATTTGTCGTAAAAATTCATCTCGAAACGTTTCTCCCGTAAAATAAAAAAAGGTTGACATCTAAAAATGCCAACCCTTGTAAACCTGTTGTACTACCGGTAGATTTCTTCCCCCTTGTTTTCGCGCCACGAATTTTCAATGTGATTCGCATCGTCATCGTTTCTCGGATTAACACCCATCACAATTCGCCCATCTTTTACCCCGGATTCATATATTTTTGCTCGTTCTTCCGGAATTCCAGAACCCACTAAGGCTCCTATTACTCCGCCTGCGATACCACCTGCCCCTGCCCCAGCAAGACCTGCAGCTAAAGGACCAGCTACCAGCAAACCAAGACCCGGTATGACCAAACTCGTCCCTAATGCCGCAACAACACCTACAATTGCACCTACAGTTCCCCCAATTGCAGAACCTTTTCCTGCACCTTCAGCTGCTTTTGTACCTATTTCTGTTTCTTCTACATCTGAGAAATGTTTTTTACGGGTTTCGTCTGACATTATTAGATTTATATCATCCTTGCTATACCCTCTTTCATGAAGGGAGTTGTAGGCATTCTCGGCGCTTTCACGATCAGCAAACATTCCTGTTAGCATTTTTTTTTCCGATTTAGTCTGTTCTGGCTGGTTTTGATTTCCTTCCGTTTCCATTGTTGCTTTATTTAAGATTAGAATTATTAATTACTTTGTTACGCTGATTATTTCAAACTATCTTTTTTAATTTTTTCATTTTGCATCAAATACATATCTTTCTTTTTGTTGTTATTAGGTTCCTTAACAGTGGTTTTTTTAGTAATACCTTTTTTTGTTTGAGGATTTCTGAAATTACCAGCCATATTCATATGTTGGCCTTCTTTCATCATCATCTTTGTACCGTCCTTTTTCATAATGGTCCCGTTGGACATCACTTTCGTCCCGTTACTCATTGACATTTCGTGATCCATTAAGGTCATTTTTCCATTTTTGACCATCATCAACTTTCCATTTTTCATCATTACGCCATCGGGAAAAGACTTATTAGCTGTTTGATAATTCCGTTCTCTGGTCATTTGATTTTTTCCATTATTAATTTGCTGCATTTTTTTGTTCGTTGAATCTGTTTGGGCAAACAAACACATTGAAAAGCAAAGTGCCACACTTACAAAAATTACTTTTTTCATTTTAATTGATTTTAAAAGATTAATATAAAAATTACTTTGAATAAGATTAAAAAATAACATCGAGGTATATCTCATTTTTCTACATACACAGTCGAAAAATAACTTAGCTGGAATGTAATTTCTCTTTTAATATGGTTTTACAATTATCACGCAACAGCATTTTAAAATATTTTACCACTATAAAGATAAAACACAAATAACTCATTTACAAGTATTTAAAATAAATTTAAGATTAATAATAAAATTTTGTAACTGTTAATTTTATTTAAATAATGCGTCAAATCGATGAAGTAATAATTAAACAGGTATCCGCTCCACTAAAATTAATCTGCCGCAATTTCCTGTCAATAATCGCATTAATTTAAAACCTTCCTTTATTATTTAACTGGAATATACACGCTAAACTGCTCTACAAATCGTTTACAAGATATTGGAGCGCTTACTGACAGAGCTTAGAAAAATTAAATTAATTTATACGATCTCTAAAAAATCTCAATTTTATAAGATTTCGAGAATGGGACTCTGGAATTTGGATTAGCTTGAGAATTTTTAAATTAATTAGTCGGATCTTTCTTCTACAGATGAAAACGTTATTTCTTATTATACTTTCTTTCCCACCAATGACAATAAATTATTTAAATTTCCAGAAGTATTCTTTATTATTATGTTCTTCTATTTGATTTAATTTTTTTCGTCCAAAAACCTAATCTCAAGTTTGTATCTGAGAAAGTTTAGTTTTTAAAATTCAACATTGTGTTAAAATAAAAAAAATACTAATCACTCATTATTAAGTAATTATATTATTTTTTTTCAATTATAAACATTATATGTGATTAAAAATATTTAACTTTAGTAGCATTTATTTGACGTATGTGCAATCTAAAAAAAATGATTAAAAATATAAATCTGATCCAAAAAGGTAACAAATTAACGCAAATTAAATTTCCAAAATCCCTAAAGCGCCTTTGGATTACGGATAATATTACAAAAAGAGGGCTTATTGCCAACGCTGATGCAAAAGATCTTGCATAACTTATAACGCACAAAAACAGGATGCTGGCTATACTTTCCCGTGATTTAAGAAGCCATCTTGCGGGAATTGTAGGAACGAAGGAGTATCTGAAGTCAAATTTTGAGAAAATGGACATTTCTACGGTAAAGGAAATGCTCAGTCTGATTTACGAATCCTCAATAAAGGAATTAAATATGTAATACTATCTGGTGGAATGTGTAAGAGTAAAATATGCGGTAGACGTATTTTCTCCCTCAAAAATTGAGTTGGTACAATATGTGGATAAAGTTTTTGAAATATTAAAGAAAAACGCTCTTCTAAACACAATTAGTCTTCATCACAAAATTCAAGAAAATAACTGTGTTTTTGTCGATGGAAAAATGTTGCTCTCGATACTTCAAAACATTGTTTCAAATGCTATCAAATATTCATAACCTAATGGAAAAATTACCATTACAACCGTTAGAGAATGTGATAAAATTATTGTGGAAATCTGGAATTTTGAAATTGGCATGTTTAAAGAACAACAAAAAAATATTTTTATCCCACAAATGGAATTTTTTTTAAAAGAAAGAACAAAAAATAAAGGTCAAGGTATCGGATTATTATTGGTAAAAGATCTTTTACAAAAAAACGGTAGTAAAATATGGGTCGAAAACATGCAGAGTGTCGCCTCCTCTTTCAATTTTACAGTACCTATTTATAACTATTATGACGACGAAATATGAATTTTTTTATTGGGTAAATTGCGTGAAGAAATATTAAGGCATTGACGACTTCAAATCTTAATCAATGAAAAACAATGATTTAAGTTTCCTGAAAAGTATGAAGAAATCTTAAATAAAATATTACGCAGACCATTTACCTGCACATATTTTTTTTAAAACCGAATCTTTTTAAAAAGTAAAAAAATGAAATGTAGCGGAATTTATCAGGACTTTTTTATAGAAAGGAAAGGACAATTTGTAAGCCGTAAAGGTGATACAGCAGATTTTTGTGAAAGATACATAAAACCAGCTCGTCCTAAAGTTGGGACTGGTCGCAAGGAGATCTTCAAAATCTAAAAAATATTCCTGCTGTTGAAGAGGCTATAGTTAAGGACTTGAATGACTGAAAAAAAACTTTCGTAGCTTTATTAACAATGAATAATGCGAAGGCAATCAAGGCTTATTTAAATCCGAAAAGCAAACAGGAAGCATTTAATATGTAAGAATTTGCATTTGAACTCAAAGTGGAACTTGAACGCGGAAAATTAAAAGCGGTTTACGTAACTGACAATTATCCATTTCTAATCACGATGATTGCTCCCTCACATAGTTCAGAGAGCCTCATTTACTGCAAACGATTACAAGTAACTAAAGCAGAAAGTAAAATTCATGAAATTATTCGCAATCTGGGAAAATTAAACAAAGAAATAGAAATACTGCATTTAGATTTGACAAATATGGAGACCGAACTAAATGACTCTAAAAGAGAATTTCCAAAACGTCTGGAACAAGTGGAAAATATTCTTGTACTAAAAAAAATTGAGTATTAAAGTATTGGGAGCCGGTTAGAGAAGTTTCGAAAAATGCAAGGTTCGATTCCTTTGTTAAAACACATCAATTTATTAAAAACATCTTGGAAAGGAGATAAAAGCTTACAATATATTCATCCTTAGATTACTAAAAAATTAACATAAAATTGACAAAACGTTTAGTTCGAATTTACACAGAATAAATTTTAATACTATTTTTTATTTTGCATCAATTTAAAAGCACGATATAATTTAACGTTTGATAAAAGAAATATTCAAGATGAAGCTTAAATTGCTTAAGGGAAGAAGAAATCAGGGTAATTATCGATGGTTTTTACATCGATGTTAAAGCCTTTTATAATACTTAAACGACTTTTCATCACTTGATAAAAAAACGTACTTATTTAATTAAATTTAAAAATAAATCTATGAGAGTTCCTGTCATACGAAAAAATGTAAAATTTATTCCTGATTGCAGTAGGGTTGTTGCCCGCTATTTTATGAATGGCGATGAACGGACCCAAAAAATGGTGAGTCACATCATGACATTAAATGAAAAACAAGTCAGAGAGACCTTGGAACACACTCTTCGGGATTTTGCCCGACGTCATAGGAATATTTCAAATACATTTTATAAGCATTGCGAAAAAATCAGAGGGATAATTGAAGGGATGCAAATCAACTATGAAGCCCTTTCAGCTGAACGAAAATTGCTCATCGGTTCTTACTGTACTATGGAGTACGCCATAGAATCAGCAGCCTTTTTCAACCCTTCTATTGTGGAAGATTTTGATCAGTCAAATCTTGAAAAGGGAGAAAAACGAGTCATCATTTCTTTCCGTGCCACGGGGGAAGGTCATATCTCATCAATCGTTTTTAGAAGGGGAATTCTCGATAAAAATAACGATCTCCAAATGGTAAAAATTGGTGACAACATTGATAAAGCTGAAATTATTCACAAATCATTATATAACAAAAAACGATTTATACAGAAATTGACAGAAATGCATACTCAGGACAAATATTCAACTTGTATTATGCAAGACTTACCAGATGAATTTGGATATTATGCTTTAAAAAATATTGTAAATCAAGCCTTGAGCGATCAAACAATAAGCCTTGATAGGAGAACCGCGCTGGAAGAAGTGATCTGGTTAGCAGATTCGTTTTATGATTTGCATTTCAAACATGATTCTGACATCACCGAACGTGTTATATTTCCAATATCAGATTCTGAAAGCCGCGGTATTGAAGATGCCCGTTTTGTTCGCTTTGTGGATGATGATAAATCAGAAAAAGTTATTGCTACATACACCGCTTATAATGGTCATGTAATTCTTCCGAAACTGATTTCTACTGAAGACTTTTATACGTTCCGGGTAATGCCTTTACATGGAGCTGGTGCTCAAAATAAAAACCTCGCAGTATTTCCTAGAAAAATTAAGGGCAAGTATGCTATGCTATCTAGAGTTGATGGTGTTAACAATTACCTTATGTATTCCGATAGAGCTACACAATGGGATAATCCCGTCATCATCCAAGAACCGCGTTATCCATGGGAATATACACAAATTGGAAATTGTGGATCGCCACTTTGGACTGATGAAGGCTGGCTAGTGATTACGCACGGTGTAGGTGCCATGAGACGATATTGCATAGGTGCTTCGCTGTTTGATCTTGATGATCCTTCGAAGGAAATTGGAAGACTTAGTGAGCCACTACTCTCACCGCTTGAGGATGAACGGGAAGGCTATGTACCTAATGTAGTGTATTCATGCGGTTCAATTATTCACAACAATAGTCTTATCTTACCTTATGCAGTCTCAGACTATATGTCTACTTACGGTGTAGTCGATTTGGTGGAATTAATCGACGCTTTGAAGAAAAGTAAATTATAACATAATAAGTAATCTGGTTAGATTTGATATTGTAGCGTTAAAATTATTGTACTAATTGTTTTCCGTTGGATGTAATTATTTTTCTTCAATAATTACATCCAACGGGTTAATAATAATAATAATCTAAATGCTGCCAATAGAATGATGTATGCAATTTAGTCAGGCATTTTTTGACAGCTTGTTCCTTCGGCGAAAGTAATCATTATATCTAAAAAAAATTTGCCTGGTTGATTATTCCAAATATGTTTAATCTTGTCCGATCACACTTTAGTTCCGTTGTTTACAGACGATTTGTCGCCTTCAGTTTCCCAACTAACAGGAGCGCTCTCAACAGTAATTTGTCGTTAAGCAATAATCGTTAAACCTACAATGGATTCAGCACCTGTGGTTATTGCATCAACCGCTTCAAAGATAAGAACATCGCCTTACTTCAATTTCGAAGAACTGATATTCTTATTTTCGCCATTGGCTAAAACTGTTTTGCCAACGTTTATTCACTTATTTTGCTTAAACTATCCGCTTACAATTTTACTCTTGCCTCGGCAAAACCCCAGCGTTTTTTAAAGAACCTCTTTGTAAAAAGTATTTAAAGTATTAGAAAATCTATTTCTTCATAACCGCTCCAATTCAATTAAATCGCAAGAATAGACTTGAAGTTAGAAATTAAATTAAGCGAATAAGACGCGCTGTATTTATAAATTAGAAAGATACAACACAAAATCCCTTTACATAATTACATCGAGGCACAGACGCCAAAGCTGTAGATACGGGAATGAAAAATAGAATTTTCTGCTTTGGGATTGCGCCAAAACTCTAATATAAAATCCAACATCAGGGGTTATAGGTAAAAAAACCTATTTTTGTGGCGTGAAAAAATCAGTTTCAATCATTGGAGGAGGACCCGCAGCGCTTATACTTGCAGCATTATTGGATCGTGAAAAATTCAAGGTTACAGTTTACGAAAAAAATAAAACATTAGGACGAAAATTTCTGGTGGCCGGAAAAGGAGGTTTCAACCTCACCCATTCGGAACCCATTGCAGAATTAATTGCGCGCTATACACCACCTCATTTTTTAAAAAAAGCACTCCTTGATTTTGACAACGACGACTTTAGAAAGTGGATTGGTACAATCGGTATTTCAACATACATTGGCAGTAGCAAGCGGGTATATCCTGAAAGTGGCATCAAACCAATAACTGTACTCAACGCAATTTTGGACGTTTTGAATAAGCAAGGTGTTACTATTCAATTTCAACACACTTGGACGGGTTGGACAAGCAATGATGCCGTTGTTTTCAATTCAGATACAGCAATAAAATCCGACTATACCATTTTTGCGATGGGCGGCGGGAGTTGGAAAGTCACCGGTTCTGATGGTACTTGGTTTGAGTTATTTGAAAGGGAAAATATTCCTGTCATTCCTTTTCAATCTTCAAATTGTGCGTACCGTGTGGACTGGTCGGAAGATTTTATTTTCGAACATGAAGGCAGTCCGCTTAAAAATATTGCGATTAGCTGTTTGAACAAAAAGCAAAAAGGGGAAGCGGTTATTACCCGTTTTGGTTTAGAAGGCAATGCCATTTATGCGCTTAGTCCACAAATTCGAAAAGAACTGCAAAGCCAACAAAAGGCGATTGTTTTCTTGGATATGAAGCCAACTTTGAGTTCTGATGATTTACTTCAAAAAATTAAAAAATCGACTTTCAAAAAGACGAGTGAAACACTGCAAAAAGAAATTAAATTGAGTCCTGCGCAGATTGGGCTTTTGAAAAAATACCTTTCGAAAGAAACCTACCTAAATCCGGAACTATTGGCTCAAAATATTAAAAAATTAAGTATCGAAATAACTGAGTCTGCGCTATTGAACGATGCAATATCTACAACAGGCGGTATCCAACTGAATGCTGTGGACGAAAATTTTCAACTAAAAAATAAAAAATATAATTATTGCATTGGTGAAATGCTCGACTGGGATGCACCTACCGGCGGCTATCTCTTGCAAGCTTGTTTTAGTATGGGGATGCATCTTGCGCGTCATCTGAACAGTCTACCTTAAATTTTTTATACTATTGTCGTAGACTCATTCCTAGTAAATCACGCATCAACGTTTTTAAAAAATTAGCCACAGATTCACAGATTAAAAATAGATTTTTGGTAAAAAAAAATTGAAATTATCCAATTTAAAATCAGTGAATCCGTGGCAAAAAATAGTTAATACGTTTTGCGGACAGTCATACCCTCTCTATTCTATTGTTGATAGCAAAAAAGTATTTTAATTATGAATTGACTTTCCAACAGTTTTAAAATTTATTTACAACACCATTTCTTCAAACAAGCGTTGTGTTGTTTGTTCCAAATCATGACACAAACCCGGATGTGGCCTTGAGGTTTGAATGGCTGAACTGCGGAGCGCGGTCAACCAACGAAAACGCGATGGAATATCAAATTGCCCTATTGGTCCACCTGATTTTTCGCCATGTGCCACCTTTGCAAATGCCTGTACATTTAAATGCAGTTGTTCGACATCCAAATCATCTGCAAAAAGCTGGACTTTCGATTCATTTACAGAATACAGCACCTTGATAAATTTTGCTTTTTTACAAAAAAGAATAATACCTACATTGAGGAATTCTTCGCGTTCTACCCTTGGCACAACTCGGATAACGGCATACTCATATAAGTGTTGCTCTTGCATTTTGTGCTTCATTTATAAAAATTTCGGAATGGTTTAAACGTGTGGATAAAAACTGAAAATAGACTTCCCTTATCGCTTCAGGAGTTTCATCGGTATCTTCCCAATTCAGCCATACTCCCGGAATCAGATTTACAATACTTTGCAATACATTGTCAGTTAATATTTTTTTGAATATTGTATCCGTTTCTGGCAACAAAGAAGCCTGAGGTAATAAAACATGGTCTTTTATTAGTGCAAAAGGACTTTGCGCATGCTTTTCCCAATTGGTCCACGAATGATGAAAATAAAGACTGGCGCCGTGATCGATCAGCCATAATTCTTTGTGCCAAATTAACATATTGGTGTTTCTAAACGTTCTGTCCACATTTGTAATAAAAGTATCCAACCAAACAATTTGAGAAGCTAGTTTTGGGTCAACCAACGTGACAACAGGATCAAAATTTATGGCTCCCGATAAATAATGTAACGCTAAATTAAGTCCTTGACTTCCCTGAAGCAAGTCCTGAATTTCTTCGTCGGCTTCACTGCGTCCAAAAGCTTCGTCGAGATTGGCATAAACCAATTCCGGCACTTTCAGGTTTAAAACACGGGCAATTTCTCCACCGATTAATTCGGCAATCAAAGCTTTTACACCGTGTCCGGCACCTTTGAATTTTAATACATATTTAAAATCATCATCGGCTTCCGCGAGAGCAGGCAAAGAACCGCCTTCGCGCAACGGAGTGATGTATCGCGTAACATTTACGGTTCTAAGATGGGGTATGTTTTCCATAATCGAATTGGACAAAGCTATTTTGCTTGGATACAAACTTACAAATAAGTGGGATAAAATTCATTTATGAGCGCTATTTACTCCATTTTTTTCAAACTCAAAAAAGCTTTTCCAATATTTGCAATCACATCTGAAGCGATAAACGATTGATAACCCGTTTCGGGCAACGCAATATTTTTGTTTAAATTTAAAAAAGCAAGCAATTCCTTTTTATTTTATTTCCTAAAATTAAACATTAATCTTAATAGGATGCTTTACATTTGGATAACTAGTAAAAATAAACCGCAATGAAAAAAATTATTTATCTATTTCTAATTTTAGTTTTAGCCTCATTCACAAGTTCAAAAGAGCTAATACCAATTTCCGGGAAAATAATTAATACCTCGAACGGAACTGTAAGTGTAAAAGGAGAATTATTTGAGAAAGAAATCAAATTAAATACCGATGGTAATTTTTCAGAAAACATAAGTATTCCATATGATGGAATTTACACCCTTGAAACTGGTAAAAACAGCATACCAATCTATCTTTCTAAAGAAACTAATCTAATGCTATTCGCTGATGATAACGTTTTTAATAAAAGTTTAAAATATAAAGGCAAAGGTAGTATCGTAAATCAATATATAATTGAAAAATTAAATATAACCTCTCAAATTTCAGATGAAGAATTGTATAAATTAGATGAAATGGAGTTCCTAAATAAAGTGAATGAAATCAAAACTACTATTTCGGCCTTGTACAATAAAACTAAATTTACTAATGACGATTTTAAAGAAAAAGAATATGTTAATATTAATTATTTAGAGCAAAAACACATACTGTTTTATAAAAATTACCATCAACTTTATGCCCATTTAAAAGAATTTCAAGTTTCAGATAAATTTCCGAAATTTGATGAAAAAATAGATTTAGATAATGACGCAGATTTTTTATTTTCCCATGAATACCAAAAATTAGTTACCTTAAAATTCTTCAATAATATAAAATTTAACGGAACAAATATTAATTTTATAACAGCTAAAATCATTAATATTAAAGCTCTTAAAAGTCAAAACCTTAAGAATTTCATAATTCAAAATTCTATTTATGACATAAATATTGATAATGCCAATTATGAATATACATATCAAGAATATCTTTCCATTACAAATAATCTGAAATTAAAAGAGAATCTTACTGCAATTTATAATACTCTAGTAACGATACAACCGCACAAAACATCTCCACAATTTGATTACGAAAACCAAAAAGGAGGAAAAACATCTTTAAAAAGTCTAAAAGGAAAATATGTTTACATTGATGTTTGGGCAACTTGGTGTGGGCCTTGTCTTATGGAAGTACCATACTTGAAAAAAGTGGAAGAACAATACCAAGGTAAAAATATTCATTTTGTTAGCATTTCTGTTGACAATATTAAAGACCGACAAAAATGGAGCAATCTTGTAAACACAAAACAATTGGGAGGAATTCAATTATTAGCAGATATGGACTTCAGTTCCGAATTTATTGAAGCTTATGAAATAAAGGAAATTCCCAGATTTATTCTTATTGATCCAGATGGCAACATTGTAAATTCAAATGCTCCAAAACCATCTGAAACCAAACTGATTAATTTGTTTAATGAATTAAAAATATAATTTTTTTTGAAACCTTTTTAAGAAATTTTATTCGGTAATACTTAAAAAAGCTTTTCCAATATTTGCAATCACATCTGAAGCGATAAATGATTGATAACCCGTTTCGGACAACGCAATATCAGCGGTTAATCCATGAAGGTAAACGCCAAGAATAGCGGCGTCTATCGGTTCATAGGATTGTGCCAATAAACTGGTAATCATTCCAGTCAAAACATCACCCGTTCCGGCGGTAGCGAGAGCAGCATTTCCGGTGGTATTTTCATAAACAGTTTCACCATCTATTATTCGGGTTGGGGCACCTTTCATCACAATTATAACTTGGTGTTGTTTAGAAAAAGAGATTGCTTTACTGATTTGTTCCTCTTCGGAATCCCATTTTCCAATCAATCGTTCCAGTTCTTTGGGATGTGGCGTAATAACGGTTTTGGGCTGTAGTAAATCTAGTAATTTTTTGTTTTTGGAGATTATATTCAATGCATCAGCGTCTATAACCAAAGGAGTTTTATTTGTTTTCAAAAATTGATGCAACGCATCTTGAGTTTCAACGGCCTGACCTAAACCGGGACCAATTCCTACGGCTTGCGGGGTAAAGTCGAAAGTGATATTAGAAATCATTTCCTCCTGAATATCCGTCAGAACCATCACTTCCGGGATTGAGATTTGTAAAATATCATACCCACATTTTGGAATGAAAACGGTGACTAATCCGCAACCGGTTTTCAAGCACGCTTTCGAGGATAAACTCACTGCTCCCATTTTGCCGTAACTTCCGCCAATGATCAATGCGTGTCCCTGAATTCCTTTATGGGTCTGTTTGTCTGGCTGTTTGTAGCGTTTCAGGATTTCTTCATGGTCAATGTAACTGGGATTCGTCATGGAAATTTGTTTGTTTAAAATTACAAATTTAATATGAAAAAAATTCGTTAATCGAACCGAAATTTCCTAGCCCTGACTGCAACGGAAATCCTTTTTATGCGCCTTTTCGGCGAATAAAAAGATTGCAGTGAAAAGCAGGAAATAGCTCCTAAAAAAAAAGGTTATAAATCCTACACCACGAATTATTCCGAAAACGTTTGAAACTTTAAACTTTGCTTCGCTCCGCCTTTGTCACCCGAAATAAAATCAATAAATTAGCGACTTCAAACTTTATAGAAAAACACAATGAAAAATACTGCGCTTACGCACATACACGAGAATTTGGGAGCGAAAATGCTTCCTTTTGCCGGATACAATATGCCTATTTTATATGAAGGAGTGAATGCCGAACATGAAACGGTGCGCAATGCCGTGGGTGTTTTTGACGTTTCTCACATGGGTGAATTCCTGCTCACGGGTCCAAATGCATTGGCTTTGATTCAAAAAGTGACTTCAAATGACGCTTCGACTTTGACTATCGGAAAAGCGCAATATTCTTGTTTGCCAAACAATGATGGTGGAATTGTAGATGATTTGCTGGTTTATAAAATGAAAGATGAGCAGTATTTATTAGTCGTAAACGCATCGAATATTGACAAGGATTGGGATTGGATTTCGGCTCATAATGATTTGGGTGTGGAGATGAAAAACCTTTCGGATGATTATTCATTATTGGCAATTCAAGGGCCAAAAGCGGTTGAAGCAATGCAATCCTTGACCTCAAAAGATTTATCATCGATTCCATATTACCATTTTGAAGTGGGTGATTTTGCCGGTATAGAAAACGTAATCATTTCGGCAACAGGATATACTGGTTCTGGCGGTTTTGAGATTTATTGCAAAAATTCAGAAGTAGAACAAATTTGGAATAAAGTTTTTGAGGCGGGTGCGGCTTTTGGCATCAAACCAATTGGTCTTGCGGCCCGTGATACGTTGCGACTTGAAATGGGTTTCTGTTTGTACGGAAATGATATCAACGACACGACTTCTCCATTGGAAGCTGGTTTGGGATGGATTACAAAGTTTACAAAAGAATTCTCCAATTCAAAAAATCTGAAAAAACAAAAAGAAGCTGGAGTTTCTAAAAAACTTGTTGCTTTTGAAATGCAGGAACGTGCGGTGCCAAGACACGATTACGAAATTGTAGATGCATCAGGAAATGTAATCGGAATAGTAACTTCGGGAACGATGTCACCTTCCATGAATAAAGGAATAGGAATGGGTTATGTAACTGTAGAAAACAGTGCCTTGGACAGCGATATATTTATTAGAATTCGTAAAAATGACGTATTAGCTAGAGTGGTAAAATTACCTTTTTACAAGAAATAAAAATAAATGAAGAAACTTTCACTTACATTTTTGCTGACTACATTTTCACTTTTTGGTCAAAATGACGCAAAAACCTGTGAAACACTTTCTAAAATAAATGCGTTATTACAGCGCGAACATTACCAACCAAAACCGGTAGACGACAGTTTATCGGTTTTTGTTTTTGATGGTTTCTTGGATGCTTTGGATTCGAACCGAAACTTATTCACCAAGATTGAATACAAAAAACTATGCGAACACAGACTCCAACTGGACAATTACATTTTGCAAAATAATTGTTCTTTTATGAATGATTTTGTTGCTGTCTACACCTTGGCGTTAAACAGAAAAAAGAAAGTTTTAGAGAAAATACAAAAGGATTCTTTTGACTATACTTCAAACGATTCTGTAAAATTTTCGAAGAAAAAATTTCCTTTTGATTTAGTTGCCACTGATTTAGAACGTGTTTGGAAAAAAAGAATTCGCTATGATATTCTGGAAGATATTTCTAAATTAAGCACTAATTTAGATTCTTTGAATCAAAATTTCTCAGCTCTTGAAAAAACAACCAAAACAAAACTATTTGACGCTAATTTGTGTCAGGTAAACAGTATTTTGGAAACCAAAGACCGAATCGCAAGTGATCTGCAAAACACTTTTATGAACCTCTTTTGCACTTATTTTGACCCGCACTCTAATTATTTTTCGTTGGCCGCAAAATCCAGTTTCATGTCGGGTTTGTCTACCAGCTCTCTTTCGCTAGGATTGAACGTTGGCTTTAATGAAAAAGAAGAAATCATCGTACAGGAAATTGTTCCGGGCGGACCAGCTGCGAAAACCAATAAATTTGACAAAGACGATATTATTGTGAAGGTTTCCAATGCAAAAGGAACAACTTACACAGTTTCATGCTCTTCTATTGAAAAAATTGGAGAATTGATTTTTTCAGATTCCAATATTGACATAGAATTAACCATTCAGAAAAAAAATGGCGCTATTGTTACCGTATTTCTTCGAAAACAAGTAATGAAAGCAACTGATAATGAAGTTTACAGCTACATCGCCGAAAAAGAATCGAAAATTGGCTACATCAATATCCCAAGTTTTTATTCGAATTTTGATGGAAACACCGTTCAAGGTTGTGCCGATGATGTTGCGAAAGAAATTGTAAAACTGCAAAAAGACAACATAAAAGGTTTAGTAATTGATCTTCAGAATAATGGTGGAGGCTCTATCCAAGAAGCGATTAAATTAGCCGGAATGTTTATAGATGTCGGTCCTTTATCCGTTTTGGTAGACAGTAACGACCAACAGACAATACTAAAAGATTACAATCGTGGCAGCGTTTACAGTGGCCCTTTAGTGCTATTAATGAATGGGAACTCTGCCTCAGCAAGTGAATTTTTTGCGGCGGCGATACAAGATTACAACCGCGGAATCATCATCGGAAGCACCTCATTAGGTAAGGCAAGCATGCAGGCAATAGTACCACTGGATAAAAATAATCAAGAAGACTTTGTGAAAGTAACGATTGAAAAATTTTATAGAATTACCGGTGACAGCAATCAGATAAAAGGAATAATACCAGATATTATGCTCCCCGTTTTATTTGACAGTATAAATCCTCGTGAAGGCAGTTACAAAACGGCACTGAAAAACGATATCATTACTACAAAAGCCAGATTTAGTCCTTTGCCAAAAACCTATTTCCCGCAACTAACAGCATTAAGTCAAACGAGAGTTAAAGAAAATATCCGTTTTAATGAAATCAATGTGGCTAACCAACAGATTAATGCACTTTATAACAATCCTAAAAAGCCAACCCGATTAGTTCTCAAAGATGTATTTGATGAGGTGCATAAAATTGACTCCCTTTGGGAAAAGGTAAAAAAAATAATTGACAGTGAAAGTAATTTTACGCTTTCGAATACCACTTATGATGTAGAGAAATTAAAATTTGATACTTTTCAGCAAGATAGTAATACGTACAAAATTAAGAATTTAAAAAACAGTCCGTATTTAGAGGAAGCAATTGCAATACTTAATGATTATAATACTTTAACCAAATAAACCAACCCACAAAACATGAAATCAATCTATACTTTGCTCTTATTTTTGATAACTGTAACCATTACAAATGCTCAGGAATTCAAAACTCCAGTTGATTATTTGAATTACATCAGCAAGGAAACTGATGTAATTTCCCGAACTACATGGAAATACACTTCGGCTGTGGCACACAGCAAGAACGCCCGAAAAATTGATGTTACTCGAAAAACATTGGTAAAAAGCATACAAACCGCGGCTAAAAAAATAGAAGCTTTGAAAGAAGGTTATAAAGGTGATGTGGAATATAAAAACCAGCTTCTGGCTTATCTAGCAATTTCTGAAAAGCAAATTAATCAGGAATATGACAAAATAATAAACATGCAGGAGGTTGCTGAACAATCGTATGACTTTATGGAAGCGTTTATTATGGCAAGAGATTTAGTCAATGCTAAAATCAATGAAGAAGTCGATAAATTGAATGCCAACCAAAAAATATTTGCCAATAAATATGGGATTCAAATTGGGGAAGATAAAAGTGAATTGGGCAAAAAAATGAAAATATCCAACGAAGTTTTCGAAAATCACACGCAATTATATCTGATCTTTTTTAAAGTAAATTTTACAGAATCGGTGTTGATGAAAGCGATTGCTGAAAATAATTTGAACGCGATTCAACAAAACAGCAATGCACTGGAACAATATTCGAATGAAGGTCTGGATAAACTAAAAACATTTAAAGCCTACAAAAATGACGTAATGCTTGTAAATGCTACTAAAAAAGTATTGGAATTCAGTAAAAAAGAAGCGTTAGAATTCGCACCTGGTGTTGTTGCTTTTATGATGCTGAACCAAAAATTTCAGGAAAGAAAAAAAATAATGGACGATAAAAAAGCCAACATCAGATCAAAAGCAGAAATTGATAATTTCAATGCGTTGGTAAATACACTTAATAAAGAGGTAGGAACGTATAATAAACTCAATACAAAGTTCAACACAGAACGATCCCTCGCTATCAATAACTGGAATACAACCGGAACAAATTTTATTTCAAAACACGTTCCAATTGATTAACAAAAATATTTGAAAAAATAACTAATAACTGTATTTTTGCAGTTCAAAATAAGAAATAGAAATGGGAAGAGCGTTTGAGTTTAGAAAAGGAAGAAAAATGAAACGTTGGTCAGCAATGGCCAAAGCATTTACCAGAATTGGAAAAGATATTGTAATGGCCGTAAAAGAAGGCGGACCTAATCCTGATGCCAACTCCAGATTAAGAGCCGTTATCCAGAACTCTAAGGCCGTGAACATGCCTAAAGAAAATGTGGAACGCGCCATTAAAAAAGCGACTGATAAAGATACAGCCAATTATAAAGAAGTTTTATTTGAAGGATATGCACCTCATGGAATTGCAATTTTGGTTGAAACTGCCACAGATAATAACAACAGAACGGTGGCTAATGTCAGGAGTTATTTTAATAAATGCAATGGTACAATGGGAACTCAAGGTTCCGTTGAATTTATGTTTGACCACACCTGTAATTTTAGAATTCCAGCGAACGGAATAGATCCTGAAGAACTGGAGTTAGAATTAATCGATTTTGGTGCTGAGGAAGTTTTTGAAGATGAAGACGGTATATTGATTTACGCCCCTTTTGGAAGCTTTGGAACCATCCAAAAAGAATTAGAAAATAGAGGACTGGAAATTCTCTCTTCCGGATTTGAAAGAATACCCCAAATCATGAAGAAAGTAACAGAATCTGAAATGGCTGATATCGAAAAGCTGATTGAAAAACTGGAAGAAGATGATGACGTGATGAACGTGTATCATACAATGGAAGAAGCTTAGACTTCATTTAAATTATATTTAAAACTCTAGCTTTAGCTGGAGTTTTTTTGTTTCACAATTATAAATTAAGAATTAAGCCTTTTTTATTTCTTTTTTTAATTATCCTCTGCTTCGTGACTGCTGCGTCATTATTTAAAATCGGTTTAAAGCATATTTTAAACATAAAGTAGATAATTACTTATAATTATGTGTTTGCCTTCTTGCCTGTCCCTTTCTATCAAGTTTTCTTATAATAAATTAATTTATATCGATACAATTTTTTAATAAGCTTTTACCTCTAAATTATTATATCAATACAGTTTAAATATCGGACTAAGATGAAAGACAGAAAATTTAGCAAAAGAGTATTTTTTGATATCTTTTTTACTGCTGTCAAGTTTCTTACATTTGCTGACTTTTACTAAATGTAAAGCCTTAAAAACAAGCGATACATAAAACTATTGGGAGCACAATTATTTTACAAACTAAATTTCCTTATTTGAGACAAAAAATGCTTAAAAAAAATTTAGTTTTTGTGACGATTTTTTACAAAATTTATTCCGTAATCAAATACGTTTTGTTAATTAGCTAAATATTCCTAATACAGAATGTCGTTCCAAGGAACGTATAAAATTATAATACATATGACAAACAACATCCTGATTGAAAATCAATATAAAAGAACAAGTTTATTTGAAAAAGAAAATGTAAACTATTTAGTTCGCGTTTTAAAAAGATTTAATACCGTACCAAAGATAAATAATATCAATATTATCACCTCAACTAGTGAGCCTACTATTTTCAAAATTGTACCCAACAAATCAATTATAATTGGTTCATCCTTTTTGAGTAAACCCATTTTAGCTTTAGTCTATTTAAGATATGGAATCGAGTGGCAGCTATGGTACAAAGCTTTGAATACCGAAAAACAAGATGTAGTTTTATGCGATATTGCAGCTCTTGAAGTAACTCGAATATTTTATAATTTACTACCTAAAGATGATAAAGAAAAATTAGAAAATCTTGATTATGTTCTAATTAATTTAATTAAAAATGATATCGATTTAAATACTGAATCTTCATTAATAAACGAAGAACTCCAATCATTTCATGGTTTAAAAAATTCGAACACTGAACTTAAAGAATCTTGGAAAACTATTGTCGAAAATCTTGCAAAACCTACAGAATATATGTTGATGTCTGGAGGAGATCTTCGTTTGAATATCGATGAAATTCATTTGCTAAACAAATACGGATGTCGTCCGTTCCCCAGACCTGATGCATTTACTTTTGCTTCATCTACGGCGTCTAGCGTTTCTAATTTTGCTTTTGATAAAACAGATAAAGTGAGAAGTATATTAATTAGAAATAGCTTGAAAAATGGTTTTAAAAATACTACTATCGAGTTTTCTGAATTACTAAAAAATAACCTTAGAAAAATATTCAGATTAAATGAGGAATGTGAAATAATTTTTTCACCATCAGGTACTGATTCTTCACTTCAAATAGCAGCTATAACGCAAATTATTTCCAATAAAGAAATCACACATATTTTAGTGGCCTCTGATGAAACTGGTAGCGGTGTAGCTGCGGCTTTAAAGGGATGTCATTTTGAAAATACTACTGCTTTAAATTATCCAATTGAAAAAGATGCTAAAATTGAAGGTTTTAGAGATGTTGATTTAGTACAAATCCCTTTTAGAGATCAAAATGGCGCATTAAAAACTTCTGCTCAATTAGATGAGGAAGTATTCGATGCCGTTACAAGGACCAAAAATCAAGGCAGGCATATAGTATTACATACTATGGACCAATCAAAATTAGGGTATCAATCTCCTAGTGACGAATTTATAAAAAAATTAAATAGACTTGAAAACTTATCAATTCAAATAATTGTTGATGGATCGCAATTGAGATTAGATCCAAAAGACATACAAAATTATTTAAATAAAGGATATATTGTTACCATAACGGGGAGTAAATTCTTCACTGGCCCTCCATACTGCGGTGCATTAATTTTACCTCAAAGTGTCAATAAATTAATTCAATCTGTAAAAAACACATTACCAAAAGGCTTAAACAAATATTACAACAGTTCTGATTGGCCGACTTCATGGTTTTGTTCCAATGAATTATCTGACGGATATAACTATGGTTCTTATATGCGCTGGAATGCTGCCGTTGTTGAAATGGACAGGTATTACAAAACACCTATATTATATCGCAATATGGGTATTGAGATGTTTTGCAATTTTGTTGATGACTCCATAAAAGAGGCCACATTTTTAATGCCTATTTATAGTGATGAAACAAAAACAAAGAGCTTTAGCAGTAAAGAATTTGGAATAAGAAACATCCGTACAATTTTTCCTTTCTTTATTTTTAAAAACAATGAGGTCTTAACTGTTGATAAAGTAAAAAAATTGTATACCTTATTAAATTCTGATTTATCCGATCAGTTTGAAGGTTCTTCATTAGAAATTATTCGACTTGCTGCCCAAAAATGTCATATTGGTCAAGCAGTTAATGTCAAATATACTACTGAAATTGAAAGTGCTATATTAAGAATTAGTTTGGGCGCAAGAGTTATTTCTGAAAGTTGGGTCAGTAGAGATATCAGTCTTTTTTTTAGAAATATAGAATTACAAATGAGTCAGATCACAATCACTATTAAAAAAATTGAATTGATACTTAATAATTCTGAATTATTGGATTAAATTAAAAAGTGTTTATCTTTGTATTCAATAAAAAAGTCCCATTCGCAAAAGCAAGTGGGACTTTTTTATTTATGTATAATTTTTAACTTATTTTATCATTTCAATTTTTTGAACTTCTTCTTCGTTGATGCTATCAAAGAAACCTTGTTCATTCATCCAATCATCGCTAAATACTTTACTCATGTAACGAGAACCATGATCCGGGAAAATTGCGATTACATTACTATTTTCGTCAAATTCACCTTCTTCAGCATATTGTCTTATCGCTTGCATTACTGCTCCTGATGTATACCCTACAAATAAACCTTCTTTTCTGGTGATTTCTCTTGCAGCATGAGCGCTTTCCTCATCCGTCACTTTCATGAACTTATCAATAATATCAAAATCCGTTGCGGATGGAATTAAATTTTTACCCAAGCCTTCAATTCTGTATGGATAAATCTCATCATTATCGAATTCTCTTGTCTCATGGTATTTCTTCAATACAGAACCAAAAGCATCCACGCCAAGAATTCTAATATTTGGATTTTGTTCTTTTAAGTATTTTGCAGTACCAGAAATGGTTCCTCCTGTTCCACTACAGGCAATTAAGTGCGTAATTGCACCATTAGTTTGTTTCCAAATTTCCGGACCGGTAGATTTATAATGCGCATCAACATTCAACTCATTAAAATATTGATTGATATAAATCGAGCCTTTCGTTTCTTCGTGCAAACGTTTGGCTACATTATAATAAGAACGTTCATCATCAGCAGATACGTGGGCAGGACAAACATACACTTTAGCGCCTAAGCTTCGAAGCATGTCTATTTTGTCTTTAGATGATTTGGAACTAACCGCAAGAATGCAGTTGTATCCTTTTATAATACTGACCATTGCTAAACTAAAACCCGTATTACCGGAAGTTGTTTCAATTATCGTGTCGCCAGGAGATAAAACACCTCTCTTTTCAGCTTCTTTAATTATGTATAATGCTATTCTATCTTTTGAGGAATGTCCTGGATTAAAAGCTTCTACTTTCGCGTAAAAATTTCCTTTTAAATCTTTAGTAACTTTATTTAGCTTAATAAGTGGAGTATTACCTATTAATTCTAAAACATTATTACAAGCAGTTATTTCTTTTTTCATAAAAAAATAGTTAGTCGTACCAATTTGTAATCAGACCACGAAAGTTACAAATTTAACAAAAAAAATCTAATTAGTTTTTAATTCCTTCTAAATCTAATAAAAAACTATATTCCTTTGCTAATTCCTTTAGGGCTTCAAATCGACCGGAAGCACCACCGTGACCCGCATCCATGTTAGTATTTAGGTACAAAACAGTATCATTTGTTTTTAGAGTTCGTAGTTTAGCAACCCACTTTGCAGGTTCCCAATACTGTACTTGCGAGTCGTGAAGTCCGGTGGAAACAAACATATTAGGATACTTTTGAGCTTTTACGTTATCATAAGGCGAATACGATAACATGTAATCATATGATTTTTTCTCGTTTGGATTTCCCCACTCATCATATTCTCCAGTTGTGAGCGGTATAGTGTCATCAAGCATCGTGGTTATTACATCCACAAAAGGCACTTGAGCAATCACTCCTTTGTACAATTCCGGTGCCATATTGACTACTGCTCCCATCAACAAACCCCCTGCTGAACCGCCTTCGGCATATAAATGCTTTGGTGAAGTGAACTTTTCCTGAATTAAAAACTTGGAACAATCAATAAAATCAGTGAATGTATTTTTCTTTTTCAATAATTTTCCGTCTTCATACCATTGTCTTCCTAAATCTTCGCCACCGCGAATGTGTGCTATTGCAAAAACAAAACCACGGTCCAAAATAGACAGACGTGTTGATGAAAAGTACGTATCCATCGTAACTCCGTAAGAGCCATACGCATAAAGCAAGACGGGATTATTTCCGTCTTTTTTTAATCCTTTTTTGTACACCATTGAAATTGGCACTTTGGTTCCATCAGTTGCAGTGGCCCAAACACGTTCTTCGATGTAATTATTTTTATCAAATTTTCCACCAAGAACCTGTTGCTCTTTCATGATTTCTTTCTCTTTGGTTTTCATATTAAAATCCATAATCGAAGATGGTGTAGCCAATGATTGATAGCTGTAACGCAAAATATCAGTGTCAAAATCAACATTTGTAGTCGTGTATGCATTGTAGGTTTCACTGCCAAAAGGCAAATAATACTCCCCTTCCCCACTCCACGGCATGATGCGAATGTGATTCAAACCATTGGAACGTTCCTCGACAACCAAATAGTTCCTGAAAATTTCAATATCTTCTAATAAAACGTCTGTTCGGTGCGAAATTACATCTTTCCAATTTTCTTTTGTAGTACTGTTTTCAGGAGTTTTCATCAACTTAAAGTTAGTCGCTTTATCCTTATTGGTCAAGATATAAAAAGAATCTCCAAAATGAGAAATACTGTATTCCAATCCGCGAACTCTTGGTTGAAAAACCACAAATTCTCCATCCGGATCATCTGAATTTAAAATTCTGTACTCGGTTGTTAATGTACTTCCGGAACCTATAACAATGTATTTTTTTGATTTTTCCTTTCCCACTGAAACGTTAAACGTATCGTCTTTTTCATTAAAAACCAATACATCAGCAGCTGAATCTGTCGCTAACTTATGTTTGAACACTTTATCAGAGCGCAACGTTACTTTGTCTTGTCGGGTGTAAAAGATCGTTTTATTATCATTTGCCCAAACGGAACTTCCGGTAGCATTTTCAATCTTATCCGAAAAAATTTCTCCTGTTTCCAAGTTTTTGATTTGTATCGTGTAAATACGTCTTCCTACGGTATCAATTCCAAAACTCGCAAATTTATTATCCGGACTCACACTTAAACCTCCCAATTGAAAGTAGGTTTGTCCTTTGGCCAAGTCATTACAATTGAATAAAATTTCCTCATTTGCGGCAAGACTTCCTTTTTTTCTGGAGTAGATAGGATAATCTTTTCCAGTTTCAAAACGGGTAATGTAATAATAGCCATTGTACAAATAAGGAACTGATTGGTCGTCTTCCTTGATTCGGGCTTTCATTTCTTCGTATAATTCTTTTTGAAAACCCTTCGTATCCGCAGTCATGGCGTCATAATAGGTATTTTCCTGATTCAAATAATCAATGACATCCGGATTTTCTCTATCGTTCAGCCAGAAATAATTGTCAACACGTTTTTCGTTGTGTTTTTCTAAAGTTTTTGGAATTATTTTAGCTACTGGAGTAGAAATATTTTTTAACATTTGTTGTGCTTTAATTTTAGTAATTGATGGTGCAAAAATAACACAAAGACAACTTAGGATGAGTTTATTTTTCATGAATATTTTATTGATTATGACTATGCAATATAGTAATTTTGTAATTCAAATTAATTTAAAAAATTAAAACATGGATTTAATGGGAATGATGGGAAAACTAAAAGAAACCCAACAAAAAATAGAAGACACAAAAAAACGCTTGGATACGGTTCTTATTGACGAACAAAGTACTGATGGCTTATTGAAAGTAACGCTGACAGCGAACAGAACTATAAAATCAATCACTATTGACGACTCATTGTTAGAAGATAAAGAACAACTAGAGGATTACATGATTTTAGTAATGAATAAAGCGATTGAAAAAGCGACTAAAACCAATGAGGCAGAACTTGATGCTGTTGCAAAAATGGATATGCCAATGATTCCGGGTATGGATAATTTGTTTAAGTAATTATGAATTATAAGTTATGAATTATGAGTTTTGACAATTTGAGAAATTCATAATTCATAACATATAACTTTTTTTAAACCAGTTTTTGCAGCGTTTCCAAAACATACGTATGCATAACTTCTTTATAATCAAGATGTGTAACAATTCTCAGTTTTCCATGGCCCATGGAACTAATTAAAATATTTTTTTGTTTCAACAATTCAATTAAATTCTTTTCGATACAATTTGGAACCAAAGAGAAAATCAAAATATTAGTTTCAACCGGCTCTACTGATGCAACCCAGCTTACCTTTTTCAAAACTTCTCCAATTTCTTTAGCTCTTCGATGATCTTCAGCAAGCCGTTCTACATTGTTATCTAAAGCATATATTCCGGCTGCCGCCAAATAACCTACTTGACGCATTCCGCCACCTAAAATCTTTCGGATGCGTAACGCTCTGTGAATTGTGGCTTTATCACCCAACAGAACGGAACCAATTGGTGCTCCCAAACCTTTTGACAAACAAACAGAAATAGTGTCGAATAATTTACCAAATGCTTTTGGGTCTTGATTTTTGGCTATCAAAGCATTCCAGATTCGGGCACCATCAAGGTGAAATTTTAAATTATTGGCATCACAAACCGCCTTTATTGCTTTTAAATCTTCTAGTTCATAACAAGCGCCACCGCCTTTATTAGTTGTGTTTTCGACACAAACTAAACTTGTTAACGGACTGTGGTAAAATTCTGGATCATTGATAGCTCCCGCCACTTGTTCTGCAGTTATCATACCTCGATTTCCGTCTAATAAGCAACAAGAAACACCGCTGTTGAACGAAACACCACCACCTTCATAATGATAGACGTGCGCATATTTGTCGGCAATCAATTGTTCTCCAGGCTGTGTATGCAATTTTATTGCCGTTTGGTTCGCCATCGTCCCCGAAGGAAAAAAAAGTCCTGCTTCCATTCCAAACATTTCAGCAACTTTGGCTTCAAGTTCAATAACGGTAGGATCTTGTTTGTAAACATCATCTCCTACCTCAGCATTTAGCATGTGTACCAACATTTCGCGTGAAGGTTTTGTGATCGTATCGCTAACTAAATTTATTTCCATATTATTTTTTATTGTTGATAAGGAGAAGTCACGACTTGTCCCTGCGTAAATTTTTTTTACTTTTGTGCCACAAATTTACACAATACCGTTTGTTAATTCCAACTAGTTCCGTTAAAACTAAACTAATTGTAGTACAGAACGGAATTTTTGATAAATATTGAAAACAGATCTATCAAATTAATATAATTTTATGACAACTACCGAACAAATTAAAGGTATTGTAGAGCGCCTTGGTGCGTTGAGGAGGTATCTTTGACGTTGATGCCAAGTTAATTGAGATTTCAAATGAAGAAGAAAAAACTTTTGCGCCTGATTTTTGGAACAATACAAAAGAAGCGGAACAAATTGTAAAAAACCTTCGAAACAAGAAAAAGTGGATTGAAGATTACAATAAAGCGGTCGAAATGACCGCTGAATTGCAACTCGCTTACGATTTTTACAAAGAAGGTGAACTTACCGGAGAAGAATTAGACGAACATTATATCGCTACTCAAGCTCATATTGAAGCCATCGAATTCAAGAATATGCTTTCTGATGAAGGTGATACTTTGAGTGCTGTAGTACAAATAACCGCCGGCGCAGGAGGAACAGAAAGTTGTGATTGGGCAGAGATGCTGATGAGAATGTACATGATGTGGGGCGAAAAATATGGCTTTAAAATAAAAGAACTGAATTTCCAGAAAGGAGAAGCAGCAGGTATAAAAACCGTAACACTCGAATTTGAAGGCGATTATTCTTTCGGATATCTAAAAGGAGAAAACGGCGTTCATCGATTGGTGCGTATTTCTCCATTTGATAGTAATGCTAAACGTCATACTTCATTTGCATCCGTTTATGTGTATCCGTTAGTAGATGATAGCATCGAAATTGAGATTAATCCTGCTGATATCGAGATAACCACTTCGAGATCCAGTGGTGCAGGTGGACAAAATGTTAATAAGGTGGAAACTAAAGTACAATTGTTTCACAAACCAACCGGAATTCAAATTCAATGTTCCGAAACGCGTTCGCAACAAGATAACAGACAACGCGCCATGCAAATGTTACGCTCTCAATTATATGAAATTGAGTTAAAAAAGAAACAGGCACAACGCGCTGATATTGAAGCCGGAAAAATGAAAATAGAATGGGGATCCCAAATCAGGAATTACGTGATGCAACCCTACAAGTTAGTCAAAGATGTTCGTACCGGTTACGAAACCAGTAACGTTGACGGCGTTATGAATGGAGAAATTGATGAATTCCTGAAAGCCTATTTGATGATGATGGGACAAAAAGCAGAGGAATAATTTGCATTGAGTATTTCCCTTTAAACATAAATAAAAACAAATCCTACTAGCTTCAAAACCGGTAGGATTTGTTTTTTTATAGCGTCCGAATTGTCTTTAAAGATTTAAATAAAAAGCAAAAGTTTGCAATATTCATCACTAAGTATAATTACTTAGACGAGCAAAAATACTGTTTAAAAAAGTGTCCTGATTATACTAACTTTAACCCGTTGCGTGTAATAAATAAAAATTTCAATTAATCTTACATAAAAAATTGAACCACATAGAAACACAGAAAAAAAAGTGGGTTAGCCTAATTCTTGGATTCACGTAGCTATGGTTTTCTCTAAAAAATTCAACGCCACACATAATTTTAAAATCTGTGTTTCTGCGTGATTAAAAAATTAAACAAATTGAATTACACCCAACGGGTTAACTTTAAACATAAAAAAAAGTTAATGTGGAAATTGTGTAAGTCCCATTCTTTGTCATCTTTTTATCTTTGTTATTCAATAATTAGTTAACAAAAATTAAAACAAATTTACTTTTCAAAAAATAAAAATATACTTTTTCAAAATTCAATTAATTAATTACTGAACATTACATACGCTAAAATAATGTGTTTTGCATACTAAATTTATTTTGGCTGATTCCAAATTAGTAATCTTTTTTAAACATAAAATTATGTCAATACAAACAATTAATCCCGCAACCAATAAAGTAGTGAAATCATTTGAAGAAATGACAGATAAACAAGTAGAACAATCTCTTGAACAGTCCGATATTACTTTTCATGAATGGAAAAAAACATCTTATCCCGAGAGAGCAGCTGTTTTAAACAAAGTCGCATCACTAATGCGAGAGAAAAAAACAGCCCTAGCCACATTAATTACCCTTGAAATGGGAAAAATATTTTCCCAGGCTGTAGGTGAAGTAGAATTAAGTGCCAATATTTTAGAATATTACGCTAAAAATGGCGAAACATTTTTAGCCGATAAAAAGTTAGAACCTGAATTTGGTGAAGCCTTTATTAGATCAAGTCCAATTGGAGTTTTACTAGGAGTGCAACCTTGGAATTTTCCTTTTTATCAAGTGGCGCGTTTCATTGCGCCAAATATTATGGTTGGAAACACCATCTTACTAAAACATGCTTCCATGGTTCCTCAATGTGCCGTTGCAATTGAGGATTTATTTAAAGAGGCTAAAGCGCCAGTTGGATTATATACCAATTTGTTATTATCAGGAAAAAAAGTCTCAACCCTAGTTTCTGACAAACGAATTAAAGGAGTTTCGCTTACCGGCAGTGAAGCCGCTGGTGCGAGTTTAGCTGCAGAAGCGGGAAAAAACCTTAAAAAATCAGTGTTAGAATTAGGAGGTAATGATGCCTTTATTGTTTTAGAAGATGCCGATATAGATAAAACAGTTGAATGGGCCGTCGTAGGTAGAATGAACAACAATGGACAAAGCTGTATTGCCTCTAAAAGAATTATTGCTGTTGAGGCTATTGCCGATGAATTTATCGAAAAATATACCGCTAAATTAGCACAATTAAAAGTGGGTGATCCAATGGATCCAGCCACAGAATTAGGCCCTTTAAGTAGTGAAGAAGCTTTATTACACTTGTTAGATCAAGTAGAAAGATCCGTTGCAGCCGGAGCCACTGTTTTGTTAGGAGGCAAACGGGTAAATGGACCGGGAGCATATATGGAGCCTACTATTTTATCTGATTTAAACCCAGAAATTCCTGCTTATCACGAGGAATTATTTGGTCCAGTTTCCTCTTTTTACAGAGTAAAAGACGAAGCGGAAGCAATTATATTGGCAAATGATTCTGATTTTGGTTTGGGAGGTTCCATATTCACACAAGATATTGAACGTGGAAAACGAGTTGCAGATCAAATTGATTCTGGAATGATATTTATCAATCACCCAACTTGGACACAAACCGATCTGCCTTTTGGTGGAACCAAAGGTTCAGGTTATGGTAGAGAACTTTCAGAAATTGGAATTCATGAATTTGTAAATAAAAAATTAATTCGTGTAATTGGATTATCTGATCCGTTCTAGTAATTATTGATTATCCAAAGCCTAATTATTATATTACTAATTTTAAATTAGTAGAATAGATAGGCTTTGGCTTTTATAAATATATAAAATGCTTACTGTTAAAAATGACAATTATGACAACTAAACAAATCGTGCTTGCAGCGAGACCTAATGGAAGTCCAATATTGAATGATTTTAGATTTGAAAATATAGAATTAGATGCACTGGAACAGGGCGAATTACTGTTGCAAGGAATGTATTACTCCGTAGATCCTTACATGCGTGGACGAATGAATGAAGGAAAGTCTTATGTACCTCAATTTGAATTAAACAAAGCCATAGAGGGAGGAGTTCTAGCAACTGTATTGGAATCAAAATCTGATCTTTTTAAAACGGGAGATGTTGTACTGGGAGGTTTGCCTTGGAGCGAAAAAATGATTGCTTCGGATAAAAATCTGCAAAAAATTGAATCAACAGTCGAATCCTTGACGTATTATTTAGGAATATTGGGAATGACCGGATTAACCGCTTATTTTGGTCTCCTACACATTGGTAAACCAAAAGCAGGTGAAACTGTTGTAGTTTCAGGAGCAGCAGGGGCCGTTGGAATTGTAGTTGGCCAAATTGCAAAAATCCATGGAGCCCGTGTAATCGGAATTGCTGGTTCTGATGAAAAAGCAACAATGTTAAAAGAAAAATTTGGTTATGACGATGTCATCAACTATAAAATAACCACCGATATAAACTCCGCAATAGCTAATTTATGCCCAAATGGAGTTGACGTCTATTTTGACAATGTGGGCGGAAGCATTTCTGATGCGGTAATCCAAAACCTGAATTTTCACGCTAGAATTGTGCTGTGTGGGCAAATTTCTTTATACAATAGTGCTGAAATTCCTATGGGGCCCCGGATTCAACCGTTGTTATTAACCCGAAGTGTATTAATGCAGGGTTTTATCATTAGTAATTTTCAAAAAGACTTTCCAGAAGGAATTGCTCATTTATCAAAATGGGTAAATGAAGGAAAATTAAAATTCACAGAAACAATAGTAGATGGTTTTGATCAATTACCTGCTGCCTTACTTGGTTTATTTAAAGGAGAAAACAAAGGAAAAATGATTGTCAAATCATAAAATTCGAATCAAATAAATAAAAATTAGCCGATACTTTTAATTAAGTATCGGTTTTTTGCTGTAAAATTAATTACAACCATTTGATAAAATGAATTTTAACTGCAACGTTAGTCGTACATATTCTGAGTGTTAAAGAAATTGATAGGATTAGGAATTTCAACCCTAAATTCTTTTATTTGAAAAATATTTAATAACAAAATCCTATATCTACGTAATGAAATCCTACACCATTCAAGAAATAAATGAGATACTACAGGGAGAAATAGTCGGGAATACTTTTCAACGTATCATTGCACCTGAACAACTTGAGGCCGCTAATGAATCTGAAATTTCATTTATTGGAAATAAAAAATACGAAAAATTTTGGTCAGCATCAAAAGCCTGTGTCGCAGTTGTCAACGAGGATATTGCCATACAACCCGGAAAAGAAAGGGCTTTTATAAAAGTAAAAAATGCTGATTTAGCAATGTCTCAAATATTAGATCTTTTTGCACCTCCAACTCCACTATTTAGAGTCGATATTCATCCAAGCGCAACAATAGACGAAACTGCAACTATTTGTAATGGTGCCCGAATTGGTGCAGGATGCTACATAGGTCCTAAAGTCATTATTGGTGATTATTCTACTATTTATCCTAATGTAACCATTTTAGATGAATCAACGATAGGAAAAAACACTGTGATTTGGTCAGGATCAGTTATTAGAGAACGTTGTCAAATAGGAAACGACTGCATTATACATCCCAATGCAACTATTGGCGCAGATGGTTTTGGTTTTCGTCCGGATCCACAGAGAGGTTTGGTAAAAATTCCGCAAATTGGAAACGTAATTATAGGCAATAATGTCGAAATCGGTGCCAATACCTGTATTGATAGAGGAAAATTCAGTTCTACTGTTTTGGGTGACGGTTGCAAAATTGATAATTTGGTCCAAATAGGTCATAACAGCAAATTAGGTAAATTTTGTATAATGGCCGGAAATAGTGGACTTGCCGGTTCAGTAACATTAGGAAACGGCGTTATTATTGGCGGAAGCGCTTCCATAAAAGACCATACCACTATAGGTGATGGTGCTATTGTAGGTGCCGGTTCCGGTGTAACAGGAGATATCCCTGCCGGAAAAACCATGTTGGGTTATCCGGCTGTAGAGGCTCGAGATGCATTGAAACAATGGGCAATTTTGAAAAGACTTGTAAAAGAATCCAAAAAATAAACTTTCTCTTTTTTATTAAATTCGTAAAAAACAGGAGTTTATTTCTGTTTTTTGGTTTTATTAGTAAAAATATATTCAATTATCATTATATACGATTTAAATTAATAAAATTTATTTCGTTGGATTTTGTATTTTTGACGCAAACTTTTTTAATATTATTTCATCATGGATTTGAACTTCAACAAAAACGAAGACCACAATAAACTTTTACTTTCCGCATTGCGTCAAAAATTAAGCGTAGTTAAATTAGGCGGCGGCGAAAAACGCATTCAAAAATTACATGGCGAAGGCAAAATGACCGCACGCGAACGAATCGATTATTTATTGGATCCAAAAGCGAAAAGTATTGAAATTGGGGCATTTGTTGGTGAAGGAATGTATGCCGAACACGGTGGCTGCCCATCAGGTGGCGTTGTTGTAAAAATAGGATACATCCGAGGAAAACAATGTATTGTAGTGGCTAATGATGCCACTGTAAAAGCAGGAGCTTGGTTTCCGATAACGGCTAAGAAAAATTTACGCGCACAGGAAATCGCAATGGAGAATCGTCTTCCAATAATCTACTTGGTAGATAGTGCCGGAGTTTATTTGCCTTTACAAGATGAGATTTTCCCGGACAAAGAACATTTTGGACGCATTTTCAGAAACAATGCTCAAATGAGCAGCATGGGAATTACCCAAATTGCTGCCGTTATGGGAAGTTGTGTTGCAGGTGGTGCCTACCTGCCAATTATGAGCGATGAAGCAATGATAGTGGATAAAACGGGAAGTATATTTTTGGCAGGAAGCTATTTGGTTAAAGCGGCCATTGGCGAAAGCATTGATAACGAAACTTTGGGCGGAGCAACAACACATTGTGAAATTTCAGGTGTTATAGATTACAAAGCTAAAGATGACAAAGACGCATTAGACAAAATAAAAAACATAGTTGACAAAATAGGTGATTTTGATAAAGCCGGATACAGCCGAATTAAAGCGGAAAAACCAGCGCTTGATGAAAAGGAAATCTATGGTATTTTGCCAAAAGCCAGAAATGAACAATACGATATGATGGAAATCATCAATCGTTTAGTGGATAATTCCGAGTTTGAAGCGTATAAAGAAGGTTACGGTCAAACCATTATTACCGGTTATGCCAGAATTGACGGTTGGGCAGTAGGAATTGTTGCCAATCAACGAAAAGTAGTGAAAACTAAAAATGGCGAAATGCAATTTGGAGGCGTAATTTACTCCGATAGTGCTGATAAAGCCACGCGTTTCATAGCCAATTGCAACCAGAAAAAAATCCCATTAGTATTCGTTCAGGATGTTACCGGATTTATGGTTGGATCTAAATCCGAACATGGAGGAATTATAAAAGACGGTGCCAAAATGGTAAACGCTGTATCTAATTCAGTTGTTCCAAAATTTACTGTTATCGTAGGGAATTCATACGGAGCCGGAAATTATGCGATGTGTGGAAAAGCGTATGATCCCAGATTAATTTTTGCATGGCCAAGTGCAGAATTAGCTGTTATGGGCGGAACACAGGCTGCTAAAGTATTGGCACAGATTGAAGCTTCTTCCCTTAAAGCAAAAGGAGAAGTAGTGGATGAAGATAAAGAAAAAGAATTGTTCGATAAAATAAAAGCTAGATATGATGAACAAGTTTCACCTTATTATGCTGCATCCCGATTGTGGACAGATGCCATTATCGATCCTTTAGATACCAGAACTTGGATTTCAATGGGAATCGAAGCGGCAAATCACTCCCCGATTGAGAAAAAATTCAACCTAGGTGTTATTCAGGTTTAACACTGATTATCAATTGCTTCAATAATTATTTTGTATATTTAGGACTGTTTTGTTGCTGCTTCTTTGGAGCAGTAAAACAGCCTCATTGACTATATAACACTAACAAATCTTAACCTAATTCATTTTAATAGTTTAAAATTGAATAAGAAATGAAAAAGATTTTTGTTTTACTATTTAGTATATTGATATTGTTAGGTCAGTCTACATTGGCACAAAATAAATTAGATAGTAATAGCATAAAAAAAGAAAAAAAACCTATTTATTTTGAATCGGGAATCAATACTTCGTTACCGGTTCATATCGAAATGTATCGGACACACAGACTGGCAATTGGTTTAAATGGAAGAGTTGGGAAAATAATTTCAAGGAAATTAGAATTAGGATTCCGATTTGATTATGACTACCGATTCATCCGCAAAAACACTCGAATTCTTACTTCTGAAAGTACAACGCAAGAAAGAGCTAGCCACAATAATTTCAGCCTTTTTAGTCTTAGACCGAACATTCAATTCAATATGAATTCGCATTGGTTTTGGGGCGCTGAAACAGGCGTTGGTTACGTTTTATCGGATGAGGACGGTAAAATAGGAATGGGTTTTGTTTCGGAATATGCCAGCGATCAACAATTTGGTGTATGTTCTGGATTGTATGTGGGTCGCTATTTTAACTTAAGCCCTAATAAAAATAAGTTAGGAGTTTCAATGAATTTAACACAATTTTTAGCTCTTGGCCATGCCGAAAATAGTCTTGGCTTTAAAGTAAATTATCGATTTTTAAACTAATTTTCAATAAACAAAAGAGGATCGAATTTAAAAAAAGGCTTTTATAAACAAAGTGATTTTTAAATTTGATATTTATAACAATTACTGATTTATTGCCTTGTTGTACAATGGTTTAAAAATAATGTAAGGTCGCAATGTTATCATTGCGACAGAAGAGGAATTACGTTATCAATTCACGACATGAGATTTCTCGTCCCTCTAAATGAAAAAATCACTACATACTAACAATACAATTTGTAATTCCTAAAACTTAAGTATAATAACACCTAACGGGTTAATTTATTTCATTTGGTCGCTGTTGTAGTTTCTTATTTTAGAACAAATAGAAACAAATATTTTTTTTTATTTCTTCACGATGTTTCACTTTATTGGAGAAAACCCTAGCTATGTTAACCCAAGAATTGGCCATCCAACTCTTTTTTTTAAACTCCCATTTAGCTAATTTTATTATTTACGATTAATCACAATTTTTATTAATTGCACCAGATGGATTGGCTTACATACTTTCCAGTACTTCTTTTCTTTTCACCTTGCCATTTTCGGTTTCAGTAAATTTTGCTACATAAAATACTTCTTTTGGTTTTTCATATTTATCCAAATCATCAAAAATAGTATCTTCTAATGTTTGATTTTCACCTTCAATTACCAAAACTAATTTTTCGCCCAAATCAGCATCTTGAATCCCAGTTACAAAAAATCTCGAATTAATTTTATGGGATAACTTTTGTTCTATTTTCTCCGGAATTAATTTAACTCCGCCGCTATTGATTACATTATCTATTCTCCCTAAAAAAACAAACTGGTTTTCGCCAACTATTTCGACCAAATCATTCGTTACAATAGATTTTTCTGAAATTTTTGGAGCATCAATTACTAAGCAGTTTCGATCATCAATGGCAATTTTTATATTGGGTAAAACTGAGAAAGCCTGTTCTCCTATTTTCTTGGCAGCAATATGAGTAATGGTTTCAGTCATACCATAAGTTTCATAAACTGTAGTTTTTAATTTGGACAGGCCTTTTTCGAGAGCAGTATTCATTTTCGCGCCTCCAATAATAATCTTTTTTACGTTATTTAACTGCGGTAAAGAGTTTTGCGCTTGCAAAGGAACCATGGCTGCAAAATCATATTTGGTATCATTTAGCATCAAAGGATGTGAACTTGGTGCCACAAAATCTACATCAAGACCAAGTATAAAACTCCTTACAAACATCATTTTCCCTGCTATGAATTTAGTCGGCAAACAATGCAGTGCTTTATCACCGGGATGTAAATCAAAAAAATCACCCGTCGCAATCGCTGAATCAACCATCGCCTGTTTTTCTATTCGGATTAATTTAGGCGCTCCTGTCGTTCCTGAGGTGTTGAATTCCACATAGGATTTATTGTCAAACCAATCGAGTATAAAATCGCCCACAGACTTTTCATGCTCATTTCCTTCTTTAATAAAACTGTACGCTACTCGGCATAAATCATTACGATCTAAATGAAAACCGTTCAATTTAAAAAGATTATGAACGTTCTGATATGTTATTGTAGTGATCATGAGTAGTCTTTTTTTTATTTATTTAAAGCTTAAATCAACTAAATTTTACCAGTCAATTTTTCTTTCCAGTCGCTCCAATTGTATTTTTTACTAAAGATAAATAAAAGTATCGGGAAAATTATGACAACAGGAAAAATAACATCTAATCCTGCTGAAGGATCTGAAATATCTTTGAAAATAGAATGCGTTTGAAAAGCAGACCAATCCGAAGTGACCAATAAAGCACCAACCAAATTATTAGCAGCATGAAATCCCAGCGCTAACTCCATTCCTTCATCCATAAGGGTAATAATTCCCAAAAATAATCCGGTGCCAATATAATAAACCAAAATTACAGGGCCAATTTTTACAACTTCCGGATTAAACCAGTGCATTCCACCAAAAATCAGCGAAGTCATTAGTAATGGAAACCATTTGTTTTTTGAAAGATTTGCAAATCCCTGCATCAAATAGCCTCTAAAAATAAATTCTTCGGAACTGGTTTGTATCGGAATAAGAACTATTCCGATTAGTGCTAAGATAGCAAATGGAACAGGTTTAAAATTGAATACAAAGTCATTTGGACTAAAATAATAGAAAAATAAAGTGGATACAATTGTAAATGCAGCCCAAATCAAAAATGAAAATACAATTCGGTTCCAGTCAACTTTTGCTCTTGAAGTAGTTACGGAAAGTACCGTTTGATGGTGCAGACGTCGGATCACCAAAATGATGCCGAGCATAATAAACACAAACGAAATCAGCATCAAAAACAAGGCCAGATTCGGTTCAAAAAAACGCATAATTGCTTCATTACTTTTAGGATACAGTTTTCCGTTTGATACTGTTTCATAAAGCAAAATGGCAAGAAATGGAATCTGCCCAATCAAAGAAGCAAAAAAGATTAGTATTGAACCGCCAATATATTTCCAAAACGTATTCTCTGATTTTAAACCTTGTTCTATAAACATATATTTTTTAATTTACTTTTTCAACTGATTAGATTTACAAATATATATTTTTGTTACAACTTATATAACGCATTTACAACCATTGAAAACAAATTACATGATACAAATATACCATAATTCACGCTGCGGAAAATCCAGAAATTGTCTCGCACTTTTAGAACAATCAGAAAAAGAGTTTGAAGTCATCAATTATTTGACAAACCCGCCTTATTATGAAGAACTGTCTGCTATTATTAAAAAATTGAATATGAAACCGATTGAATTGGTGCGCCAAAAAGAAAAAATCTGGATAGACAATTTTAAAGACCAAAAAATGAATAATGAACAAATTATTCAGGCCATGATTGCTAATCCAATTCTAATTGAAAGACCGATTGTTATAATAGAAAACAAGGCAATCATTGGCCGAGATTTAGAAAAAATAAAATCTTTCATTTCATAAAATAACTGTTTTTAATTAACATTATTTTATGATTTTAAGTATTAAACCAAACGCTACTTTTGCAATCTAACTTTGGTAACTAAAGTTTTTTTAAAAATGAAAAAAATAAAATCCGCATTACTTCTTGTTCTCTTTTTCATGACTCTATTGAGTTATGCCCAACAGGCAGCTGTTGTTCCAAAAATTAAAATTTCAGGAAAAGTAGTAGAAAAAATAAGTAAACAACCCCTGGAATATGCTACAATTACTTTTTTAGAACCTAATAATCAAAAACCTGTTGCTGGTGGAATTACAAATCCAAATGGAGAATTTGATATTGAGGTAAAACCGGGAGTTTATGATATAAAAATTGAATTCATATCTTTTAAATTATTTGAAATAAAACAGAAAACCCTGCAGTCTAACAGTAGTTTAGGTTTGATTAGTTTAGAAGAAAATCCCAATCAATTGAATGAAGTTATCATTCGTTCTGAAAAAACAACGGTTGAAATCAAATTAGATAAAAAAGTGTACAACGTAGGAAATGACCTTATGGTAAAAGGCGGAACTGTAAGTGATGTTCTTGACAACATTCCTTCTGTTTCTGTAGATGTAGAAGGAAATATTAGCCTTCGTGGGAATGAAAATGTGCGCGTTCTTATTGACGGTAAACCTTCGAATGCAATTAATATTGCGGAAGCACTTCGATTGATTCCCGCTGATGCGATTGAAAAAGTAGAAGTGATTACCAACCCATCAGCACGATATGATGCTGAAGGTGGTGGGGGTTTATTGAACATCATCCTGAAAAAAGGAAAAAATCAAGGTTTAAACGGAACGTTTATTGCCACTACCGGATATCCTAAAAATTATGGTTTGAGTGGTACATTAAACTACAAATCAAAATACTTTAATCTTTTTACTACGCAAGGATACAATGATCGCAGCAATCCTGGAAATGCATTTACCAATTCAAGATATTTAAATGCGGACAATTCAACTCGAAATTATGTAAATGAAACCAGAGAGAACGAAAGAGACAATAAAGGATACAATGGAAACTTTGGGATGGAATTGTATTTAAGCGAAAGCCTTTCTTGGACCAACACCTTCAACTACAGAAAAAGTGATGGAAATAATGTCGACAACGTTTTTCAGAATAATTATGACGCAGGATTTAATTATGACTACACTCGCAACCGTATCAATTTAGAAAATAGTGACAGTGAGAATTTAGAATTTACTACAAACTTTACTAAAAAATTTAAAAAAGATGGTCATAAATTAACATTTGATGGTTCGTTCTCTACAAATGATGACATCAATAATGCATTAATTACGGATACGGCCACAAATACAAGTGTGGTAAAATTTGATACGACAATCAACAATCAAAGCCAAAGCAGAAATTTACTTCAAATGGATTACGTGCTACCGCTAGGTAAAGGAAGCCAGTTTGAAGCAGGATACCGTGGTGATTTCTCTGAATTACTCACGGATTACAGCGTTAAAAATGATGGAATAACCAATAACAACTTCACCAATACATTAGAATACAAAGAGAAAGTTAATGCAATTTACACACAGTATGGTGTGAAAATTAATAAATTTTCTGCCCTTTTCGGATTGCGTTTTGAAGATTCCAATATTGAAATCAATCAATTAGCAACTAATGATTTTAATACTAAAAAATACAATAACTTTTTTCCAAGTGCTTTCTTCACTTATGAAATCTCCGATAAAAGCAGCGCTTCTGTAAGCTATAGCCGAAGAATTCAAAGACCAAGAGGAAGAATGTTGAATCCATTCAGCAATTTGTCAAGTAACATCAATATTTTTGTTGGAAATCCAGATTTAGATCCAGCTTTTTCAGACGCTATTGATTTCGGTTACATCAAAAGATGGGAGAAATTAACCTTTAATACTTCGCTTTATTTAAATAAAACTACAGATGTTTTTCAATTCGCAAGAAGAGAATCAGGTGATTTCGTAAATGGAACTCCCATACTTATTAGTTCTCCGATCAATTTGGCGACGGAATACAGAACTGGATTTGAATTCACATTAAATTATTCTCCATATAAATGGTGGAAATTAAACAGTAATTTCAATTTCTTCAGAAACGAAACGCAAGGTGATTTTACTTACACTGACTTTAAAAATAATGAAATTGTACAAAATTTTGATAACGTAGCAACTTCATGGTCTACAAGACTGACTTCAAAAATCACGTTGCCATACAAAATTGATTGGCAGACTAATGCAAGTTATAACGGTCCGCAAAATAATGCCCAAGGAAGAAGCTTAGGTATTTTTGCAGCAAATATAGCGTTCAGCAAAGACATCTTGAAGGATAAAGGAACACTTTCATTCAACGTGAGTGATGTATTCAACTCCCGAAAAAGAATGATGGAAAGTAATCTTCCAGGAATTGTAAATTCGTACAGCGAAATGCAGTGGCGAGAAAGACAATTTAATTTATCATTCACATACCGTTTCAATAAACCTAAAAACGAAAGAGAACAACCTAAGCGAAATCAAGGAGATAACGAAGGTGATTATCAAGGATAACAAAATTAAGGACTTATGAAAATGGGTCCTTTTTTTTATAAATCATTAGAGCTAATAAGATTGAAAAGTATAAGCATAAAAAAAAGGGCCCATAAATGAGTCCTTTTTTTATTTAACAAAAAGATTAAACTGATTGTTCTTGCTTCTTTTTTGCTCTTTTCTCCTTGTATGCTTCCCAACTAGCTCCACCTACCCAGTAGGATACGAAACCAACTAGAAAAAACATCAACCAAAATCCTATAGTAAGAATGGTTAAGAAAAGTAAAAAGCCTAAGTACTGTGAAAATTCAAACATGTTTTCCGGAATTTTGAATGTAGCCACAAATGTAAGTTTATTTCCTTTTCGCACCAATAAAAAACCATAAAAACTATCAATCAATTTTTATAAAAAAGGAATTATCCGTATTTTTGAACTCAGAATTTGGAGCTGTTTCCCGCTGTTCACTCCAATCTTTTCTTTTTTAAAGAAAAAAAGAAAAGGATTTCCATTTCCATCGGGGCTAAAAAGTAGTATACGACATAAATATTCCTAAATAACAACAAAATGAAATTCAGAATAGAAAAAGACACCATGGGTGAAGTGCAGGTTCCAGCTGACAAATATTGGGGCGCACAAACAGAACGTTCAAGAAACAACTTCAAAATAGGTCCATCGGCTTCGATGCCAAAAGAAATCATTGAAGGTTTTGCTTATCTTAAAAAAGCAGCCGCTTATGCCAATTGTGATTTAGGAGTTTTACCAGAAGAAAAGCGTGATGCCATTGCTGCTGTTTGTGATGAAATTCTTGCCGGAAAATTAGATGCTGAATTTCCATTGGTAATTTGGCAAACCGGCTCCGGTACGCAAAGTAACATGAACGTAAATGAAGTAGTTGCAAATCGTGCGCAAGTATTAAAAGGATTCAACATTGGCGAAGGCGAACAATTCATCAAAGCGAATGACGATGTAAATAAATCACAATCTTCAAATGATACGTTCCCGACAGGAATGCACATTGCAGCTTATAAAGCAGTTGTTGAAGTTACTATTCCCGGTGTTGAAAAACTAAGAGACACACTACATGCAAAAGCAGTTGAATTCAACAATGTGGTTAAAATAGGTCGTACGCATTTAATGGATGCTACACCGCTAACATTAGGACAGGAAATTTCCGGATATGTAGCGCAATTAAACTACGGTTTAAAAGCGGTTAAAAATACGTTGGCTCACTTATCAGAAGTGGCTTTAGGGGGAACTGCTGTTGGAACCGGATTAAACACTCCAGAAGGATATGATGTAAAAGTAGCGGAATATATCGCTGAATTTACAGGACACCCATTTGTAACTGCCGAAAACAAATTTGAAGCATTAGCAGCACACGATGCCATCGTAGAAACGCACGGTGCGTTAAAACAATTGGCGGTTTCATTGAATAAAATTGCCAATGATGTACGTATGCTAGCTTCTGGACCACGTTCAGGAATTGGAGAAATCCTTATTCCAGAAAATGAGCCGGGATCTTCCATCATGCCAGGAAAAGTAAACCCAACACAATGTGAAGCATTAACGATGGTTTGCGCACAAGTTATGGGGAATGATGTTGCAATCTCTGTTGGAGGAATGCAAGGACATTACGAATTGAATGTTTTCAAACCGCTAATGGCTGCAAACTTTTTACAATCAGCGAGATTACTGGGTGATGCATGTATGTCTTTTGACGAGCATTGCGCACAAGGAATTGCACCAAACTACAAGCGTATCAAAGAATTAGTTGACAATTCATTGATGTTAGTTACCGCTTTGAATACTAAAATTGGGTATTACAAATCAGCTGAAATTGCTCAAACTGCACATAAAAACGGAACAACATTAAAAGAAGAAGCTGTTCGTCTAGGGTACGTAACTCCAGAAGATTTTGAAGCTTGGGTAAAACCGGAAGATATGGTAGGAACCCTTAAATAATGAATTATTAATGATGAGTTATAAATCAAGAAACCCTGCAATTTAACGTTGCAGGGTTTCTTGGTTTAAATTTCTTTCAGTAGCAGATTTAATAATTTAGCTTTGTTCACAAAAACTTGTATTACTTATATGGGTACAAAAAAAATTAACGTTTCGTCTATTCTATAAGGAATTAATTGCATCCATTACTTCCTTCATGATGCGAATGCTTTTCAATTTATCATCATGATCAAAAATTGGACTGGTAATCATCAGTTCATCTATTTTAGTGTAATCGATAAACTGTTTCAATTCGGTAACTAATTTTTCTTTGCTTCCTACAAACGAACAAGAAGTCATTTGGTTGACATGAAAATGCTCTTCTTCGCTCATAATTCCGTCTAAGGAATCAACAGGCGGTTGCAATGGTCTTCTATCATTGCGAATCAAATTCAGAAACATTTGAGTTAAACTGGTCGACAATTTTTCGGCTTCTTCATCGGTATCTGCGGCTATTGCATTTACGCAAGCCATCGTTTTGGGTTGGTTTAAATATTTTGAAGGCACAAAATTATCACGGTAAAACTGAAATGCCTGATACATTTGTTTCGGTGCAAAATGTCCAGCAAAAGCGTATGGCAATCCATTGGCAGCAGCCAAAGCAGCACTATCCATACTGGAACCTAAAATCCAAATAGGAACTTTCGTCCCTTCGGCAGGAAAAGCACGCACTGCTGCAGTAGCATTATCTTCTGAGAAAAATTTCTGTAGCGCAGCCACATTTTGAGGAAATCGTTGTGATTGCTCGTAAAAATCTTTTCGAATCGCCTGTGCGGTTAATCCATCCGTTCCCGGCGCTCTTCCTAATCCTAAATCAATACGGTTTGGATGTAAAATTTCAAGAGTGCCAAATTGTTCCGCTATAATTAACGGAGCATGATTTGGTAACATGATACCACCTGAACCTACGCGAATATTTTGGGTCTGACTGGCAATATACCCAATCAGTACAACCGTTGCAGTGCTGGCTACATGCGCCATATTATGATGTTCCGCCAACCAAAATCGTTTGTATCCTAAACTGTCAGCCAGTTGTGCCAGTGTTTTTGTTTTTTGTAATGTTTCGCTTGCATTACTATTTTCGGTAATTATCGCTAATTCTAATAGGGAAATCGGAATATTTTTTTTCATTATAAATTTCTACTTTTGACAAAATTAATCATTTCCTGTCGAGCCAAAAATTCTGTGCTGTTAATTGATTTATAATGTTTCTAAAAAAAGGAGTTTTTTATTACTTTAAAGTCCATAAAAAAACCTGCAACAGTATATGGCAGGTTTAATTAGTATTATAAGATAATAGAATTATTTTCCATCAACATAATCTTGCAAATAGCTAAATCGTGGCGTCAGTTTTCCTTTTGTGGTAATTTTTGCTCGTTGTAAAATACCGTCTTTATCTCCGTTAAAAAACGCTGGAATAACGTGCTCCAAGAACATTTCTCCAAAGCCTTCACTCGCGTCTTTGGGTAATTCACAGGGTAAATTATCAACTGCCATGACCACCACTGCTGCAGGATGAAAGACATCAACTTCTTTGTTTTCACTTGGAAAATATCCGTATAAAGGCTCCGCAATTGTTGATGATCTGAGTGTGCAGGCTATTGGACCATTGACATCGCAGGAAACATCAGCAACTACTTTGATCTTGCAATCATTTGATTGCAGCATTTCCCGGGTAAGAATCACCGGCGCTTCATTGGCATGAAAGTGCCCCGTGATATAAATATCAGATACTTTTGTAAATCTTTCAAAATCAGAAACATATTCTTTAGGATTGTGATAAAAATCAGTAAAATCTAAAACCTGTCCGTCCTTGCGTTTGTTGTATTCCAAGACATCAATCTGAGTATAAACGGGCTGGGTGTAGTTTTTTGTTAAATAATTCTCAACCGAAACTTCTTTTATTTTTATGGCATCCAGAACTTCTTTCGCACCATTCCCCACTTTTCCAGTTCCTGTAATGACAAATTTTAAAGGAGGTAAAACCAATCGTTTCAAATGGGTAATCAACGCTTCTTTTCCTGAAAGTATTTCTGCTTTTGGCAATTTAAACAATTCGAATTTGATTCCGAAGGCGCGAATACTATTGTATGCACCAACTATTCCTGCATAACGCCCAAAACCAATTAACCTGCGATTGTTAGCATCTACAATTGTTTCGTAATCGTACAAATCAATATTTTTTTCTAAAATAGTCTGTAACAATTTTCTGTTGTACGGTTGTTTTTTAATAGTATGCGAAAAAAAGAAATAGGTTTTGTTTGGAATCAAATGTTCTACCGGTACTTCTTTTACCCCAAACAAAATATCGCAATCACTTACATCATCTGTCATTTCAATTCCGAGACTTTCATATTGATCATCGGTGAAAACCCTAATATCAGAACGCTCGACTTGTACCGTAATATTTTGATGATATTGTTTCAATCTTGTCAACTCTTCAGGCGAAAAAACAACTCTTCTGTCCGGCGGATTTTTTCTTTCTTTTAAAATTCCAAATTTCATAAGTATGATAGGGTTTTGATTTGTTTTATTATAACTTTAGATTGTCAATTTGTTACAAATATAACATTATAAACTAAATTGAATTTATTTTTTAATTAAAAACCGCAGGCAAAAAATTACTATTCTCTGACGTACAAAATAATACAAAAAGCATGCTTCCTACCTATTGATAAAATAGTGTTAAGGTTTGAAAAAAACAACGTCTGAAAAGACATTGATTCTATATATTTGCCTTTCTAGCACTACAGAAATGATTTTTATAAAAAAAACAAAGATACTACATATATTTCTCCTCTTTTTGGTTTTGAGTTCCTGTAACAAGGAGAAAAAGAAAGTTGAGATAAGTGACGCCCAACTACCAAAGAGTACATTGCCTAAAATGAAGCCGTTAACTAAGCCAGAGCCGAAACTAACTGCTGAATACATCAATTCAAAAAAACAAGAAATAGATTCTTTTTACAAAAAAAACTGGCCCAATAACAGCGCAAACGGAAGCTTTCTGGTCGCTAAAAACGGCCAAATTATCTACGAAAAATATGAAGGCTACGCGAATTTCAGAGATAAAAAATTAATTATTAAATCCACTCCTTTACACATTGCATCAGTTAGTAAGGTTATTACGGCGACAGCTATTTTAAAATTAGTAAATGCAAAACGAATCGAATTGGATCAAAAGGTAAACACAATCTTGAAAGAGTTTCCATACCCGGATGTGACCATACGGACATTATTGAATCACAGGAGCGGCATGCGTAATTACGCCTATTTTACAGATCGTGACAAAACGATTTGGGATAGACACAACATACTGTCCAATCAAGACATCCTGACGATCATGGCTACCAAAGAAATTGGTTTAGAATTCAAAACCGATACCCGTTTCAGTTACTGCAATACTAATTATGCCATGTTAGCATTAATCATTGAAAAAATCACAAAGCTTCAGTACAAAGATGCCATGAAACAAATTATTTTCGAGCCACTTGGCATGAAAAACACCTATGTTTTTGAATACGAAAAAGATAAAGATACGGCAGTAACTTCTTATAAAGGAAATAAAGTGGAGATAGGAAAAGATTACTTAGATGCCGTTTATGGAGACAAAAATATCTACTCTACACCGCGTGATTTATTGAAATTTGACAGAGCCAGAAACAATTCCACTTTTTTAACGGCCGACCTGCAAAGTCAAGTATACAAAGGTTACAGCAATGAACGTAAAGGAACAAAAAATTACGGACTTGGAATTCGAATGGTTAATTGGGAAACGGGACAAAATTTTTATTTTCACAATGGTTGGTGGCACGGGAATACGTCGTCGTACATTACTTTGAGAAAGGAAGGTGTTACCATTATTGCACTTTCTAATAAATTTACCCGAAAAACGTATGACGTTCGGAAACTGGCAGTTTTATTTGGCGACTATCCGTTCAAATTAAAAGACCAATAAAAAAGGAATGATTTTTAAAATAGTGTTTCCAGTTCTGCAATAGTAGTTCAGATAAAAAGTGTACATTTGCAAACTCAAAATTCAGATTTGGATTTTGAAATAAAAAAAGGGGTCGACTGGTTTTGACAGCAAGTCGAATTGATAAGTAAGCACGTCGAGCATTGAGACCTTGCTCGTAAATATAAGATCTTACAATTTTACACGGCGAAAATAACTACGCTTTAGCTGCATAATCCGAATTATAGTACGATTAAGCCACGTTCCTATCAGATAGGAAAGCTGGATTCTCCTTGAAAGCCTTGGTTTGTGGCGTTCAGTTCAGGGGAACCGTAAAAATAAACCTAGATTTCCATGAGCTTCGGGTGGATTTCAAAATTAAGAAGATAAGTAGCGTGTGGCTGTTTCTGGCCTAGCACACTATCGAAAAATCAATCAGAAAATAAACGCGTAGAAAGCTTTTTAGTTGCTTGTTTGGACCCGGGTTCGATTCCCGGCGACTCCACAAAAAACCCTGTAATCATTTGATTTACAGGGTTTTTTTTATGCTTAAATCTCAGTAAAACCAAAGTTTGACGAGGGGTTAGATTGCAAAAAATAAATTTTACAAAAACAAACATAAATACTTCATATTAAAATAGTTACATACTAAAAAATGATTATGGTCACAGTGAAAGTCGAACAGTTTTTATTGAATTATAAGGTTAAAATCATACAAATACAACTTACCCTAAATAAAAACCACTCCTCTCATAAATTCTAAATTATATTTTCATGGCTCCTTTTTAGATTCCGAAAAAAAGACCTTTAAGATGATAGCGGGATCAAAACCAAATTTAAATCTGTTCTTATAAAATAAAAAAACAGTAGTAAACTTGTGCTCACTACTGTCTAAAAATGTTTTTTATATTTAATTCGTAACGTACGATTTTTTAGAAACTCAAATTAATTTATTTCCAACCGCCACCTAAATCCTTGTAAATATGAACTACTGCGTTGAGTTGCTCTTTTTTGGTCTCTATGAGTTCGAGTTTGGATTCCAAAGCATCGCGTTGAGTCATCAAAACTTCAAAATAATCCACTCTGGCGGACTTGAATAAATCACCTGCTACCGCAATCGAACGATTCAAAGCATCTACTTGCTGCGCTTTCAGTTGATACTTTTTTTCCAAATTATTAATTTTAGAAAGCTGACTGGAAACCTCGAGATACGCTTTAAGAATCGTACGCTCATAGTTGTATAATGCCTGAATTTGTCTGGCATTCGCAGCACTATACTCCGCTTTAATTGCATTCCGGTTAATCAACGGTGCTGCAAAATCTCCCGCTAATGAATACAATAACGATTCTGGAAATGTAAACAAGTAAATAGCTTTAAAAGCATTAACCCCAACCATTGCTTTAATATCTAATGAAGGATAAAACTCAGCACGCGCTACTTTTACATCTAATTTTGCTCCCTCCAATTCCATTTCGGCTTGTTTAATATCAGGGCGATTCGCTAATAATTGAGAGGGAATTCCGGTATGAATTACCGAAGGCAACCTACTAGTGAAATTTGTTTTATCTCTCCTTATTTCCTGCGGGTATTGCCCTAACAAGAAATTGATTTTATTCTCCGTTTCTTTTATATTTTGAAGAATCTCAAACTCCATACTTTTCGAAGCCATTACCTCAGCCTGGAATTTTTGAACAGCCAATTCAGTCGATCTAGCCGCTTCTTTCTGAATTTTTACAATTTCCAAAGCGGTGCTTTGCAAGGCAATATTCTGTGTAACAATATCCAATTGGTTATCCAAGGCCAGCAATTCGTAATACGAATCGGCAACCTCAGCGATAAGATTGGTTATCACAAAATTCTTTCCTTCAACGGTTGATAAATATCGGCTTACAGCTGCTTTCTTAGAATTCCGTAATTTTTTCCATATGTCTACTTCCCAATTGGCATAAGCGGCTATTTTCAAATCGCCTAATGGTTCTGGCATTTCTAGGCCGGGTCTTATTTCAGTTAAAGCATCTCCGGCACCCTGGCTGGTATATCTGCCCACTTTTTCAATCCCAGCACCTGCGCCGATACCAACTTTTGGTAAGAGAGCTCCTTTACGGACACGGATATCACTTTTGGCAATCACAATTTCCTGCAAAGTGATTTGTAATTCCTGATTGTTTTTTAAAGCAATTTCAATCAGGTTTATCAAATTAGGATCTTTAAAATAAGTTCGCCAAGGCGTCCCGGCTATATTGGTAGTATCCGTACTCTTGTAAAAAGATTGTGGAACTGCTTTGGTTTCTATCAAAGGCGCTAACGCTGGAGCACAACTTGCCAACGCCAGACAAATACTTAGCGGGACAATATATTTATAATTCTTTATTTTTTGCATGATTATTATCAAATTCTTCGGTTAATGGATTCTCTTTTTCATTTTTTACCAGTTTGTATTTTTCAGCAATTCTGCCAAAAACATAATAAAGACCAGGGATAACAAATACTCCGCAAATAGTTCCAATCAGCATTCCTCCTGCCGCCGCTGTACCAATAGTTCGGTTACCTATTTTACCGGGAACCGTAGCAAATACCAGTGGAATTAAGCCTGCAATAAACGCAAATGAGGTCATCAAAATAGGACGGAATCTGGCTTTTGCGCCTTCCATTGCTGCTTCAAGCACGGTTCTTCCGGCGGCATGCCTTTGAATTGCAAATTCGACAATCAAAACTGCATTTTTACCCAGTAAACCTATCAGCATCACCATGGCTACCTGTGCGTAAATATTGTTTTCTAAACCTGTTAATTTCAATAAAAGGAAGGCTCCAAAAATACCTGCTGGTAAAGAGAGTATTACTGATAACGGGAGAATGAAACTTTCGTACTGTGCTGCTAAAACAAGATATACAAAACCTAAACAGATTAGGAAAACCCAAACGGCTTGATTTCCTTGTGAAACCTCATCAGCAGAAATACCCGCCCAATCAATACCAAAACCTCGGGGTAATTTTGACTCTGCTACTTCCTGTACAGCTTTAATAGCGGCTCCACTACTGTATCCTGGCGCAGCTGATCCACTAATTTCAGAAGAATTATACATATTATGTCGGGTGATTTCCGATAGTCCATACACTTTTTCCAACTTCATAAAAGCGGAGAAAGGCACCATTTCTTCCCGACTGTTCTTGACATATAATTTCAAAATATCTTCAGGTAGGGCACGATATTCAGGAGCGGCCTGTACAATAACTTTGTAATTAAACCCGTATTTGATAAAACTGATTTCGTAATTACTACCCACCAATGTTGATAAAGTGTTCATGGCGTTTTCAATGGAAACCCCTTTCTGTTGTGCCAAATCATTGTCGACTTTCATCATATACTGGGGAAAACTGGCACTGTAAAAACTAAACACGGATGCTAATTCTGGACGTTTATTCAATTCCTTGACAAAATCATTATTAACGCTTTCCATTTTCTTGTAATCTCCTGACCCTGCTTTATCCAGCAGACGAAGTTCAAAACCTCCTGCGGCTCCATATCCTGGCACCGCTGGGGGTTGGAAAAATTCAATATTGGCACCCGGAATATCTTTGGTTTTCTCTTCTAATTCGGTCATGATTTCTTGTACAGAATGCTTTCGTTCGCTCCATTCTTTAAGATTAATCAAACAAGTTCCGGCATTGGCTCCCGTACCTTCCGTAAGAATTTCATATCCTGCCAAAGCTGATACCGATTGCACACCGTCTATAGTTTCCGCAATTTTCTGCAATTTTTCAGCAATATTATCTGTTCTTTCTAAGGAAGAACCAGGAGGCGTTTGGATGATAGCATAAAACATTCCTTGATCTTCATTAGGAATAAATCCTGAAGGAACAGTACTGCTGATGAACCAAGTTCCCGCACAGAAACCTATAAGCGCAATAAAAGTGATGGTTCTTCGGCTTACAATGCGACTTAAAACGCTTTGATATTTCGCGGCAGTACTATTAAACTTAGAATTAAAACCATCTAAGAAGCGATTTATTGGCGTTCTCTTTTTAGGTTTGCCATGGTTGCTTTTCAACATCATCGCACAAAGTGCCGGTGTAAGCGTTAGTGCCACAATACCCGAAAGAATAATAGCAGTTGCCATTGTAATCGAGAATTGACGATAAAAAATCCCTACGGGTCCAGACATGAATGCCACCGGAACAAATACTGCTGCCATCAAGAAAGTAATCGCTATAATAGCACCCGCTATTTCATGCATTGCTTTTTTAGTAGCTTTTAAAGGTGAGAGATGTTCTTCCTCCATCTTAGCATGAACGGCTTCAATGACTACAATAGCATCATCGACGACTACTCCAATGGCTAATACTAGTGCAAATAAAGTAATAAGATTTAGTGTAATCCCGAATAATTGCATGAACATAAAGGTTCCAATAAGGGAAACAGGCACGGCAATCGCCGGTATAATAGTTGATCTCCAATCGCCCAAGAAAAGAAACACTACTAAACCCACTAAAATAAAAGCTTCTACCAAAGTATGAATTACTTTTTCGATGGAAGCATCCAGAAATTTAGATACATCATAACTGATTTCATAATCCATTCCTTTTGGAAAAGAATTTTTCTTGATTTCAGCTAATTTTAATTTTACATCTCTAATAACCTGACTGGCATTACTTCCGTAGGATTGTTTCAAAACAATTGCAGCAGAAGGTTTTCCGTTTAAGTTCGAATAAATATCATACATAGAACTTCCAAACTCAATATTGGCGACATCTTTTAATCGTAAAATTTCGCCGTCAGGATTCGACCTAAGTACTACATTTCCATATTGTTCTTTACTTGTAAATCGGCCCGAATATTTCAGTACATATTCAAATGCTTGCGATCTTTTACCAGAACTTTCCCCTGTTTTACCTGGTGAAGCTTCTAAACTTTGATCTGCCAACGCTTCCATAATTTCCTCCGCAGAAATTTTATAGGATAACATTCTGTCTGGCTTCAGCCAAATTCTCATCGCATATTCCCGATTACCCAAAACATCAGCAAATCCTACTCCATTTACCCTTTTTAACTCAGAGAGAATATTAATCTCTGCAAAGTTGTACAAAAACTTCTGATCCGTGTTCTTATCTGTACTGTAAAGATTCACATACATCAACATACTCGATTCTTCACGCGTAATTTTCACTCCTTCTCTTACCACTAATGGCGGTAATTTATTGACTACAGAGGCTACACGGTTTTGAACATTTATCGCTGCCTGATTCGGGTCGGTACCCAAATTAAAAATTATTTGAATACTAGCTTCTCCATCATTACCAGCATCTGAAGTCATGTATTTCATTCCGGGAACTCCATTGAGTGCTTTCTCAAGTGGAATGATGACAGACTTGATCATCAGTTCTCCATTAGATCCTGGATAATCTGCTATCACATTTACCCTTGGTGGCGAAATAGAAGGAAATTGAGTCACCGGCAAATTGGTTAGTGCCAAGACTCCCAAAAAGACAATTATGAGCGATATTACTATCGACAAAACTGGTCTTTGAATAAATTTATTAAACATTATATTTATTTTTTATGGTTAAACCAAATTGAAAATTATAAACCTATTCCGTTTTTAATCGCAAATGGGCGATGACGTCTTTCGATTTTATAAAATCATACTTTATCTTTTCATCGTCCTTAACTTTCTGAATACCTTCCAGTAAAATCTTGTCGTTTTCAGTAAGACCACTCGAAATCACATATAAATCCGGGATTTCACCAGTAATAATAATTTCCTTTGATTCCAGTACATTGTTTTTATTTACCAAAAAAACATATTTTTTATCTTGAATTTCATACGTAGCTTTCTGCGGAATTACGATAGCATTTTTAAGCGGAACATTCATTTGAACCAATCCAGTTTCACCGTGCTTCAGTAATTTGTTTGAGTTCGGGAATCGTGCTCTAAAGGCAATGTTTCCTGTTTCATTATTAAACTCACTTTCAATCACCTCAACATTACCTTTAAACTGAAAAACTTGGTTATTGGCCAATAGCAGACTTACTTTATTAGTGGCACGATCTTTTACATTGCTCTGATATTCTAAATACTCCGGTTCTGAAACATTAAAATAGGCAAACATTTGACTGTTATCAGAAAGACTGGTCAGTAAAGCTCCTTCATCTATTAAACTTCCTAATTTTAATGGAATGCGATCAATAGTTCCGGCAAATGGCGCTCTGATTTCAGTGAATGATAAATGTAGTTTTGCCAAAGCCACTTCAGCTCTTGCCTGCTCTAATTTGGCTTGAGCCAAAGACTGCTCGTTTCTGGAAACTATATTTTTGTCGGCAAGGGTTTTGGCATTATGTAATTCAATCTCAGCGCCTTTTGCTTCTGCTTGTGCCTTTAGCAATTCTGCCTGATACATTCCCGGCATAATTTTAAATAATAGCTGACCTGCTTTTACATATTGACCTTCATCTACATAGATGTTTTGTAAATATCCTTTTTCCTGCGATCGAACTTCAATGTTACGTACAGAACGAATTTGCGAAACATATTGTTTGGTAAACGAAGTATCGATTTTTATGGGATTGGTAACAATAAATTTCGTCTCTTCTTCTTTTTCTTCTTTTTTTGTTGTACAACTTGTTAGGCACAACAAGGCAATCAAGCCCGTGAACACGAGTATTTTATTCATGATGTAAAATGAAAATTAAGCGATTAAATACTTGGAATTGGGAATTCCTTAGAAATAAAAAGTCATCAGTTTTCAAAAATATTGGAACTGGCATACTATAAATGAAAGCTTAAAGCGTTCAAAAAGTAAGCAACCTCAAAAATTTAGTAACTGATTTCAGTATTAATCAAATTCTTAATACCTGCTGAATAATATAAATAGGATATGACTGGCCACAAAATGGCGCGAAGATTTTAAAATTTTTATTACAATAGTTTAAGACAGACTGGCAAGAAAATGTTTGATACCAAACTTTTGAAACGCCAAATTTTTCCTTAAAATTTTTATTTAAATTTCTTTTTTTAAGAGAATCGCTGTTGGAGCATTCCTCTTCTAGATCAAAACCACCAGCATTAATCATAATACTGCCCGAAATCGTCTTAGCAAATTTTACTTCATCCGAATGTACAATTTTGGAAATCAATGAGCTGTAGGTGTCATTGTCATGCGAGGTAGCATGAACATAATTTCCTCCGCATTGCAGATAGAAAAACAGGTATAGAAAAAAAACAGTTAATCTCATTTGGAAGCCAAAAGTAATAAAAGTAATGAAAGAAAAAACAATTTTAATTAAGTTTAACAAGTAAAAGAAAGCGAAAACGATTGCAGTTCTTTCAAAAAAACATTAATGAAGAATAAACACAATTTTAATTAATTAAACGTTAAGCAATAGTAAACTACTTTTCCACATTTATAAAATGGCTTGTATCTTAATAATTAGAAACAAATTTCTCTAATCTCATAAAATCTGGTTTATTAAAAGTTTTAGCACTTTTACCTACATTTATAAAAGTATTAATCAACGCAGCATTATTAAATTAAATTCATTGATCAGCACATAATTCCTGTACCTCAATTAATCCATTGCTTTGCCCAAGATTACTAAATAGCAAATATCTGATTACTTTTCTTCATAGTATTCCTTCATGAATGACTCAAAATAAAATGTTCATCGAAAAACTATAAAAAGTACATTAAATAAATGTGTTCGACTGTCGAACACCAAAATCATATTTAAGGAGTAATTTTTATCTTAAAAAATTGAATTTTTACAATAAAAGATAAAAAACAAAAGAAACAATTGATAAAAAAAAATGATTTTAAGAATTGAAAACAAAAATAAAAAACTCATATAAACAAATGTATCTAAAATTATTTTTCGACTTTATCTATAAACATTGATGTAGGAGTTAGGTGTTCGATTGTTATCCCGGCGACTCCAAAAAAAAACCTGTAAATAATTAATTTACAGGTTTTTTTAGGACTAGACAACTTCTTTCCTCAAAACTTAACAAGCTATTTTACTGCTATGGCGGTAATTTTAAGGAATCTACTTTCTATTTACAACACGATTTTGTACCAAAAGATAGATTGCTACAAACAATCTGAAATTATTTCATACTTCATTAAGTATTCTACTGTTGAACTTCAGACATCGAATTTGATACCAAACAAATTTCTCAGATAATCAAAAAAAGCTTCTATTTTAGCGTACTTTTAAAATATAATCTTAAAAAATCAAAAAAATAATGGCCTGTAACATCTTGCTTCCTACCGCCTCAAAAGATGACATAAAAAGGATTTCTATACTTGTTTGGAAAACCTATTATAATTTTAAAAAAAATCCTCTGTGTGATAAATGTTACTGTAACTAAAATTTAAACTGACAATATTTGCATCATAAAATTTAAAATTATGGAATATTTCGGTTATTTTGCGTCAATACTTATTGGCGTTGCATTAGGACTAATTGGAGGTGGTGGAAGTATTCTCACGGTACCTGTATTGGTTTATTTATTTGCAGTTGAACCCGTGATCGCAACAGCCTATTCATTATTCATTGTTGGTTTAACAAGTGCCGTGGGTAGTGTTGGATATTTCAAAAAAGGATTGGTAAACATCAAAACTGCCATTGTTTTTGGTATTCCGTCCATTATTGCCGTTTTTACAACAAGAGCAGTAATAGTTCCTGCAATTCCTAAAGAACTGTTTTCTATTGGAAACTTTATCTTGACTAAAGACCTTTTTTTAATGCTGCTTTTCGCTGTAATAATGATCATTGCTTCTTATAGCATGATTAAAAAAGACAAAAAACTAGTTTCTGAAGAACCACATGAACAAAAATTCAATTATCCACTGATACTTATAGAAGGAGCACTTGTTGGAATAATTACCGGACTTGTGGGAGCTGGTGGTGGATTTTTAATTATACCGGCTTTGGTTATTTTGAGTAAACTTAGTATGAAAGAAGCGGTTGGGACTTCATTAGTAATCATTGCTGCCAAATCTTTAATCGGTTTTTTTGGAGAAGGTGGAGAAAACGTTATCGATTGGCAATTCTTATTTACCATTTCAGGATTTGCAGTTATTGGAATTTTTATTGGTACAGCATTATCCAAAAAAATTGATGGCAACAAACTGAAACCTGCCTTTGGTTGGTTTGTTTTAGTGATGGGAATTTATATTATAACTAAAGAACTTTTTCTAAAATAAAAACCCTCTGTGACATAAGTCACTAAATAAGAATGAAATACTCAATACTATTGGTCGTTTTATTATCTTAAAAATCAAAAAATGCCAAATCATTATAAAATACTTGTCATAGGTGGAGGAAATGCAGGACTTTCTGTAGCCTCACAGTTACTTCGTAAAAGAAGTAATTTAAACATTGGAATCATTGACCCCTCTGAAAAACATTATTATCAACCCGCATGGACACTGGTTGGTGCTGGAATTTTTGACATCAATAAGACCGTTCGAAATGAAAAAGACGTTATTCCAAAAAACACTACCTGGATCAAAGAAGCGGTGTACGAATTTATGCCAAATGAAAACAAAGTAAAATGCCGTTCAGGTGCTGTATTCACTTACGATTACTTAGTAGTTTGCCCAGGGATTCAATTGAATTGGAATAAAATAAAAGGACTAGAGGAAACACTGGGAAAAAATAACATCAGTAGTAATTACTCTTTTCAACAAGCGCCATACACTTGGGAAATGATTGAAAATTTTCCGGGTGGCACAGCGGTTTTTACAAACCCAACAACGCCTATAAAATGCGGAGGAGCACCACACAAAATTATGTATTTAGCGTGCGATTACTGGCGCAAAAAAGGAATTTTAGATAAATGTGATGTTCATTATATTTCTGGAGCAAGCGTAATATTTGGTGTCAAAGAATATGCGGAGACACTACTAAAAGTGATCGCCAAATATAATATTCACGTTCATTATAGCGCTAATGTTACAGCAATTGATGGTAAGAACAAAACAATTGAATTTGAAACTAAAGAGATTGATTATAATTTAACTCAAAAACTATCTTCTGAAAATGCAGGCTATTACGACATTGTAGAAAATGACGGCGTGGAAGAATTTAAAAAAGTAACTTTAAACTTTGATTTGTGTCATGCAGTTCCACCGCAATCAGCACCCGATTTTATAAAAAATAGTCCATTAAGAGATGTACAAAATCCTTTGGGATATGTAGAAGTTGACAAAAACACACTGCAACACACTCGTTTTTCTAATGTATTTGCTTTGGGTGATTGTATCAATGCGCCTTCTAGTAAAACAGGTGCAGCAATACGGAAACAAGCCCCAATTGTGGTTGAAAACCTTTTGGCAATCATGGATAAAAAGACCGTTACAGCACAATATGACGGCTATAGCGCCTGCCCTATTCCAACACAATACGGAAAATTAATGCTGGCTGAATTTGATTATTCTAATACGCCGAAAATGACTTTTCCCATAAATCAGACAAAACCAAATTGGGCCATGTGGATTCTTAAAACTAAAATTCTGCCTTGGCTTTATTGGAATAAAATCCTAAAAGGAACTGCCTAATCACTAATACCTAGATTTTTAATTTGTTATCCCTTTCAAGTCAAACTGAAAGGGATTTTTTTATTTTGGCTTAAGTGACAATTATCACTTTTTAACGGAATTAATATTCGGAAATTTACAGAGTGAACATTCACTTACTTGTATTAAAAACCAATTTAAAATGAAAATGTCAGACAAACAACTGGAAATAATCAAAGCCACCGGAAACATTCTCACTTCGTCTGGTGTCAGTGGTTTAACCATTAAAAAATTGGCCGCAGCCATGCAATTCTCTGAAAGTGCTATTTACAGACATTTTGAAAGCAAAGAGGAAATAATCTATGCATTGCTTGATTTTCTGGCTACAAATATGGACGAAAGATTAACAGCATCTTGTTCGATAAAAGAAAATCAAAAAGAGCAATTTGTTCGATTATTTCAGAATCAGTATTCGTTTTTTAAACAAAACCCACACTTTGTTGTCGCAGTTTTTTCTGATGGATTAATGGAAGAAAGCCAGCGCATCAACGAAATGATTTATAAAATAATGAGTGTAAAAATTAAACATTTAAAACCACTGCTTATTGAAGGTCAGCAATCAGGCGTTTTCACAAAAGCCATTTCAGCAGATGATTTGACGCACATCGTAATGGGAACTTTCCGACTCCAAATATACAAATGGCGCATGGCCAAATTCCAATTTGACATTGAGATCGAAGGAAATAAAATGATACAAGCTATGTTAACATTAATCCATTTAAAATGAAAAATACATTCCGAATTTTATTAGTGCTACTGCTCAGTATTGAGCTGCAAGCGCAGGAAAAACTTTCCTTCACAAAGATTGATGCCGTTTTGCTCTACGCCGAAAAAAATACAGTAGTGCTTAAAATTTCGAACGAACAAGTAGCATTGTCAAAGTACCGAACTTTAATTTCAAAAATAAATGCGTTTAATCCACGAGGAAATGTCACGGCTTCGGCAACAGATAATTTACAGCTGCCTACTAATTATTTGCCGGCACAAATCTTTGGCGGTGTTCCCGGTACTTTTAAGGAAACACAATTTGGACAACAATACATTAGCACCATTGCTGTTACTCCGAAAATTGATTTGATCAATATTCCCGCTTGGCAAAAAATAAAAGCGTCTAAAATCAATGAAAATTATACCGCTGCAACTACTTTAATAGTTAAGAAAAATCTTTTTGAGACTATTACAACCACCTATTACAACATCGTTTCCATTCAAAAACAAATTGAAGTACTGCATGCCAATTATTCGAATACTAAAAAAATTGAAGACATTGTTTCCAACAAACAAAAAGAAGGCCTGGCCAGGCAACAAGATTTGAATCAAGCTATCGCAAATGTGTTACAAATAGAGGATAAACAAACACAACTGGCTACTGTCCTACTCCAGCAGAATAACATTTTGAAAACAGCCTGCGATATTCCAATCACAACTACTATAGAAATAAACGATACTCAGCAAAATGCATCGGAAAATACTGTTTTGGATGTTACCAATACTTTATTGAGTCAACAGAGCAAGTTGCTTCAAGAGGTTTCCAATCAAGAGTTGAAAAGTTTTAACTCCTCCTTTTTTCCGACACTTTCATTAGTGGGAAACTGGATGTATCAAGACAATAGTAATACCGGCTTTTTTTATCCAAATTCAAATACTTTTCAAGCATCTTATGTCGGACTTAGATTGAATTATGCACTGCCGGATGCTTCGAAATACCTGCAGAAAAGAAATCTGAAAACCGCTGCTGCGATTGCCGAAGAAAATGCAAAACACAATTTGCTTCAAGAAAACAATCAAAACCAACAATTGAAATTAGAGTATCAGAAAGCCATTGATAGTTATATTATTAACCAAAAAATTGCTGTTCTAAAAATGGACACGTACACTAAAAATTTAGACATATACCATCAGGATTTGATTTCGCTAGATAATTTAATGATTTCCTTTAATGAAAAACTAAATAGCGAACTCAACTTACAAGTGATAGCTACTACTATTTCTTATTTGACCACTAAAATAAATCTCAACAACACCATTCAATAATGAAAACAATAGTAAAAAGTATACTGATTTTAGCATCACTCGCATTGTTATATTCCTGTGGCAAAAAAACGGAAGAAACCAAAGTAGAACGTAAAAATATCACCGAAATGGTCTTTGCATCGGGCACTTTAAAAGCCGATGACGAATACAACTTGATGGCGCAAACGGAAGGATACATCACCAAAATCAATTTTAATGAAGGAGATGAAGTTGCCGTTGGAAAAATTTTGGCAGTAATTGATAATCCGCAAAGTACGATCAATACTAAAAGTGGTTCTAAATTGCTGCAAATTGCAAAAGCAAATACCAGTTTTAATGCGCCACTTTTGCAACAGTCAAAAGCCTATTTAAATGCAGCAAAATTAAAAGTGCAACAAGATGAATTATTGGCCGCTCGGTATAAAAAATTGGTTGAAAGCAACAGTATTGCCAAGGTTGAATACGAGAATATGTTGATTGCCGTGAGCAATTCGCGAGCTTCAGTCGCGGCACTAGAACAACAGTATCAAAATCTTTTGGTACAGGCCAATCAGCAAGTGATTGTCCAAAACCAACAATTGGAAAACAGTATGGTCCTTCAGGATTTTAATGAAATAAAAGCTTTGGTAAACGGTAAAATTTACAAACAGAAAAAACAGGTGGGCGATTATGTACGCAAAGGAGATATTATTGCTGTGATTGCCAATAACCGAAAAATCTATGCCAATTTGAATATCGACGAAAGCAATATGGGAAAAATAAAATTGAACCAAAAAATCGTTGTAAAACTTAACGTAAACAGTGATAAAACTTATAAAGGCGTTGTTTCAGAAATCCTGCCCACTTTTGATGAGCAATCGCAATCCTTTATCATAAGAGCCATTTTTACAGAACCTGTGGATTTTGCCATTTCCGGAACCCAATTGGAAGCTAATATTTTTGTGAATAAAAAGCAAAATGCCTTAGTTATCCCAAGAAGTTTTTTGGGTTACGGCAACAAAGTTTTGGATGAGGACAGAAAACCGATTGTAGTGAAAACAGGTATTGTTTCCTCTGATTATGTTGAAATAACATCGGGTTTAAATGAAAATCAAATCGTATTAAAAGAATTGTACTGATGAAAAATTACAAACACAAGATCAATTCTGAAATTGCTTTTACCCATTTAATCTCCAAAAAGAAACAGACAATGGTAGCCGCATTAGGAGTGACTGTTGGGATTGCCATTTTTATTTTCATGAATTCGCTAATGTATGGTTTTGAAGTATATTCTGTTGAAAGTTTGTTTAAATCGACGCCACATTTGCGCGTTTATAAAGAAGAACGCATCAGTCAACCCTTGATTAAAACCAGCAAAACCGATTTAGCTTTGCTTACTAATCCCAAAATCACGAAAGAAAGCAAAAAATTAATCAATCCGAATTTAATCATTGAAGCACTGAAAAAACAACCGGAAGTCATCGGCGTAACCCCAAATGTTTCGGCAAATGTGTTTTACAATAACGGAGAAGCACAAGTAACGGGAAGAACCTCCGGAGTAAATATTGAGGAGCAAAATACGATGTTTCAATTGGAACAATACATTGTTGAAGGTAAATATTCCGACTTAAAAGCCAATCAAAACGGAATCATTTTAGGGGTTGGAATTGCTGAAAAACTGAATGTTCGGTTGGCAGATAATATTTCGGTTACCACTGCTTATGGGGTTTATAAAGTGATGAAAGTGGTTGCACTATTAAAAACCGGAGTTACAAATACCGACAAAACACTTTCGTATACCAACATTTCGGCAGCACAACAACTCAACAAACAAGGCGCAAGTTTCATAACCGATATTTTTGTGAATATCAATCATTATGAAACGGCTAAAAAGCTAATTCCAAAATTCGAACAGTTAAGCGGTTATGAAGTTGAAGATTGGGAAACTGCAAACGCATCGGCAGCGGCAGCGAATAAAATCAGAAAAATGATGGCCATGGCCATTTCGTTTTCGATAATGCTGGTCGCGGCTTTTGGTATTTACAATATTTTGAATATGACCATTATGGAAAAACTGAATGATATTGCGATTCTAAAAGCCATTGGTTTTTCGGGTAAAGATGTCATCCAAATTTTTGTAAAAGAAGCCATTGCTATTGGAATAATTGGGATTGCATTTGGTTTGTTGTTAGCGATGATTTTAGTAAAAGTAATGGGCAATATGTGGGTTGGCGGTGATATAGGGTTTTTCCCGATTCGGTTTTTTCCAAAATTCTTTGGCTTGGGAATAGGGTTCGGGTTAATTGTAACCACATTGGCGGGTTATATTCCGGCCAGAAAAGCAGCGAAATTAGATCCAATAACAATTTTTAGAAAATGATACAATCGGAATTATTATTACAGGCAAAAGGAGTTAGTAAATATTTTTACGAACCCGCTAAATTTAAGGTTTTGAACGATATCTCTTTTGACATTCACAAAGGGGAATTTGTAACCATGGTTGGAAAATCAGGTTCTGGAAAATCGACATTGTTATACCTTCTTTCTACAATGGATACGGATTATGAAGGCAATATTATTTTAGACGGTGAAAATTTAACCCAAAAAACAAAAGAACAGTTAGCTGCCATTCGCAACGAAAAAATAGGTTTTGTTTTCCAGTTCCATTATTTATTACCTGAATTTTCGAGTTTAAAAAACGTAATGATACCGGCACTCAAATTAGGGAAATATTCCGAAGAAGAAATTGAATCGAGAGCGTATTCCATTTTAGAAAAATTGGATTTGAAAGACCAGGCATTAAAACCAACTTCCAAACTTTCGGGAGGACAACAACAGCGTGTGGCCATTGCCAGAGCATTAATAAACGATCCAAAAATCATTATGGGCGATGAACCAACAGGGAATTTAGACAGTAAAAATGCAGCAATTGTTTTTGATTTGTTCAAACATCTAACAACTGAGTTTAACCAAACGGTGATTGCGGTAACCCACGACAATGATTTTGCAAAAGCGAGCGACAGAATTATTGAAATGGCTGACGGAATTATTTTATAAAAAAAAAGAAATTTTAACGAAATAGCTGTGCCAAAACAACACGAATTTGGTAGTTCTAACACATTAATCTGCATTTAAAAAAACACAGAAAAGACCTTCATATTTGGAGGTCTTTTTTTTGCCTGTACCTTGTAATGCATTCAAATTCAAATCGCTATGTGACATTTATCACATACTATAATTAATACTAAAATAATTATTTTCTTATGATAATTATCACTTTAGATTAAAAATGTGCCCCCTAATTTTGCCCTATCAATAATTTAAAAAACATAATATTATGAAAATCGAACAAATTTATACCGGATGTATTGCTCACGCAGCCTATTATTTAGAAAGTAACGGAGAGGCTGCCATTTTTGATCCATTACGCGAAGTACAGCCTTACATCGACAGAGCATTTAAAGACAATGCTAAAATTAAGTACGTTTTTCTGACCCATTTCCATGCTGATTTTGTTTCGGGACATTTGGATTTAGCCAATAAAACAGATGCGAAAATTGTTTACGGTCCAACAGCGAAACCGGCTTATGAAATTATTACTGCCAAAGACGGACAAATTTTTGAAATTGGAAACTGCAAAGTAAAAGTGATTCATACGCCGGGACACACCATGGAAAGTACTACTTTTCTGTTGATAGACGAGAACGGAAAAGAGCACGGAATCATAACTGGCGATACCCTGTTTATTGGAGATGTAGGCCGTCCCGATTTAGCGCAACACGTTGTGGCTGATTTGACCCAAGACAAACTGGCCAGACATCTTTACCAATCCTTACGAAACAAAATCATGCCTTTGTCTGATGATTTAATTGTATATCCCAATCATGGAGCGGGTTCCGCTTGCGGAAAAATGATGAGTAAAGAAACTACCGATACGTTGGGGAACCAAAAGAAAACTAACTACGCCCTGAACCCAAAAATGAACGAAGATGAGTTTGTTACTGCGGTGCTAACAGGATTAACAAATCCTCCGGGTTATTTTCCGGCTAATGTTTTAATGAACATCAATGGGTACGAAAGTTTAGATGCTGTTCTTAAAAAAGCAAATAAACCTTTAAATCCGGAAGAGTTTGAATTGATTGCCAATGAAACTCGTGCCTTAATTTTGGATACCCGATTGGCATCAGAATTTGCAAATGGATTTATCCCAAACAGCATTAACATTGGTTTAGACGGTAATTTTGCCATGTGGGTAGGCGAAATGATTCCCGATATTAAACAAGAAATACTGTTAGTTACCGAGCCGGGAAAAGAAGAAGAAAGTATGGTTCGTCTATCTCGAATAGGTTACGATAGTACAATTGGATACTTAAAAGATGGTTTTGAATCATGGAAAAAAGCGGGCAAAGAGGTGAATACACTCACCCGAATTACTGCAACAGAATTGGAAGAAAAACTAAAAAACGAGGAAATTCCCGTTTTTGATGTCAGAAAGAAAAGCGAATATTTATCGGAACATTTGGTTGGAGCAATAAATATTCCGTTAAACGAAATCAACAGTCACTTGGCTGAATTTCCAAAAGAAAAACCATTCATCCTGCATTGCGCCGGAGGTTATCGTAGTATGTTGGCGGCATCAATTCTAAAAATGCGTGGTTGGGATAATTTTGTTGATGTTATTGGCGGTTTTACAGAAATTACAGAAACAAGTCTTTCAAAAACGGATTATGTATGTCCGACAACATTATTATAAAACAAGTTTTGTTCTATATAAAGAGAGAGAATCTGAAAAGGTTCTCTTTTTTTTTGTTCCAAAGTGATAATAGTCACTATTCAAAAGCATTGCTGTCAGTATTTTTGAAAAAATTAATAGATAAAGGATAATGAAAAAAATAATTTTAGTCTCCTTCTTGATGTTGCTCGCTGCAACCGGATGTGATAAAACTGATACAAAAAAATTGGAAGAAAATAAAAACCAAACTTTATTAGAAAAATTAGTTTCCGGGAATCAACGCTTTTTAGAAGAAAAAACAATTCATCCCCATCAAAATAAAAAATCAGTTTTAGAAAATCAAAACGTACAACATCCTTTTGCCGTTGTAGTCACTTGCTCAGACAGCAGAGTTTCGCCTGAAATTCTGTTCGATCAGGGGATAGGCGATTTATTCGTAATCAGAAATGCTGGAAACCTAATTTCTGATATTGATTTGGGGAGCGTCGAATATGCAGTTGAGCACCTCGATGTTAAAGTAATCGTCATTTTGGGACACACAGAATGTGGTGCTATTAAAGCGTACATTGGTGATAAAAATAATGATTACAAAAAGCACCTAAATCACATTGATGACATTGTGGAAACTATCGCAGAGGAAAAAGAGGAACTGGAAGCCGAAAAACAAACGCCAAAACAAGACAATGTATTAGGTTGTATCAATGCTAATATTGAACATTCAAATAGGCTTGTTCAGGAAAATTCAATTGTAAAAGAACATAAAACTAAAATTATTTCTATGCGTTATGACGTGCATACAGGCAAATTAATTCAGTTGTAAACCGCTATGTAACATTAGTCACCAATTTTAATAAAATCATGACCTAATTTTGTCCAATAAATTAGAAATTAAAAAAAAACGATATGTATTTTCAACACATTTACGACAAGAGTCTTGCTCAGGCAAGTTATTTTATTGGCTGTCAAAAAGCAGGTGTAGCCGCAGTTATTGATCCTAAAAGGGATGTTGACACCTACCTTGAAATTGCCAAGCAGAACAATATGAAAATTACTCATATTTTAGAAACACACATTCATGCTGATTTCCTTGCTGGTTCCAGAGAATTAGCCGCTTTGACGGGAGCAGAAATGTACCTTTCAGCGGAAGGCGGGCCCGATTGGAAATATGAATTCCCTCATGTTGACGTGAGAGATGGTGATGTTCTAAAAGTAGGAAACTTAAAAATCGAAGTAGTTCACACGCCTGGACATACTCCGGAAAGCATCAGTTTTCTGTTAACAGATACTCCCGCAAGCGATGAACCCATAATGTTGTTTACCGGTGACTTTGTATTTGTTGGAGATATAGGAAGACCCGATTTGCTTGAAAAAGCAGCAGGAATGAAAGGAACACAAGACATTGGTGCCAAACAAATGTATCAATCCATTAATAAATTTGATGCATTGCCTGATTATATTCAAGTCTGGCCAGGTCATGGAGCAGGTTCTGCTTGTGGAAAAGCATTAGGAGCCGTTCCAAGCAGCACTGTAGGATATGAAAAAATAAGAAACTGGGCTTTTCAGCATAAAAATGATGAAAGTGGATTTGTAAAATATTTATTGGAAGACCAACCGGAACCGCCAAAATATTTTGCGATGATGAAAAAACTAAATAAAGTTGATCGTCCGCTTCTTACAACTGTTCCAAAATTAAAACAACTGGATTATAGCGAATTAACAGCAGCTTTAGAAAAAGGAATCAAATTGATTGATGCAAGGGATAAAACGGAATTTTCTAAAGGATTTATTCCGGGAAGCATCAACATTCAGGGCAATAATTCATTTGCCACTTGGGCAGGATGGTTTCTTACGTATGAAGAACCTTTTATGTTGCTTGCCGATGAATCACAATTAGATGATTTGACCAGAAAACTAATGCGAATTGGATTAGACAACATCCACGGGTACATTCCTTCTACGAAAATATGGGAAGAAAATGGCGGTTCTTTGGAGAAAGTAAATCAAATTACAATAGAAGAATTTAAAGCCTTACAACAAGAAAAAGATGTTCAAGTTGTTGACCTTCGCGGTGTTGCGGAATACAATGCAGGTCACATCAAAGGAGCTGACAATGTATTTGTAGGTACTTTGGTAAATAATCTGGACAAAATAAGTAAAGATAAAAAAGTATTAATCCATTGCCAAGGCGGTGACAGGGCAGCAATTGCCTATTCATTATTAGCGCGAAATGGTTATAAAAATGTGCTCAACTATTCTCCGGGAATGAATGAGTGGATGAGCCAAAATAATCCTATTGAATACTAAAAACCTCAATTATGTTCGGAATTTTTAAAAATATATTTTCAAAAAAAGACACCACACAAATGGAAAAAATAATAAAAGAAGGTGCTTTCCTCGTAGATGTTCGCACACCGTCAGAATTCGCAGAAGGTCACGTAAAAGGTTCAACGAATATTCCTTTGGATCAAGTGGCGAGCCAATTGGAAAAATTCAAAGAAAAAGATCATATCATTGTTTTCTGCCGAAGCGGTAATCGCAGCGGTCAAGCCAAAATGATTTTGGAGCAAAATGGTTTCAAAAACGTTACAAATGGCGGTACTTGGCAAGATGTAAACGAAGCTATAAGTAAATAAACAACGATAGTTTTAAAATAGTGTGCAGTTTAAAATAAGAGATTTTTTGTTTTAAGCTGCATCCTTATTTATGCAGCAGCAGAGATTTAAGCGAAATTAATGCGATTGAATTGGTAATTGGTTTAGTAAATATCTTTAAAACATTTGATTTTTCAAATTGACTTAAATAAAGTGTAAATTTGATAGTCTTTTTATAAAAAATTAATGATTTTTAGCTTTTTAAAAAACAAAAACGACTTAACTACTTTTTGCAAACAATTACACACATACAATGCTATGGAAGAGAAAAAACCAGCAAACAAAGACTTAATTTTAAGAGAGAAATTAGCGTTGCAACGAACAACTTTGGCCAATCAATCCACATTTCTTGCCTTTTTGAGAACGTCAATGTATTTTTTGATTGCAGGTTTGAGTTTGAGAAATCTGCTCAAAATTGAAAATAGTTTACTGATTGAAATCGCACTTTTTGTCACTTCATTTATCATTTTTGTTTTTGGAACCGTGAACTATTTTAAACACAAAAAATCCATCGCAGAAAATAAAAAACACATAGGTGACTACCAATTAGAATATTACAAATTATAAGAACTTACCCTTTTTTGGTCCTAACTTCTTTTTCAAACGAAGATTTTAAATTAATAAATTACCTCAATTGAAAACAAATACAACCAAACTTGGACTGAAAGAAAATTGGAAACAGTTTACTATTTTGGTTATTGTCAATGCCTTTGTCGGCGGAATGATAGGAATGGAACGAACCATTATTCCAAAATTTGCTGAGATTGAATTTGGCATTGCTTCAAAAACGGCTATACTCTCTTTCATCGTTGCCTTTGGAATTACAAAAGCCATTACCAATTATTTTACGGGCAAACTCGCGAACCGTTTCGGGAGAAAAAATTTGCTTTTATTCGGTTGGATTCTGGCCATTCCCATTCCTTTTATTTTAATTTATGCAGAATCTTGGAACTGGGTGATTTTTGCCAATATTTTATTGGGAATTAGTCAAGGACTTACCTGGAGCAGTACAGTGGTGATGAAAATTGATTTGGTTGGAGAAAAAGATCGTGGACTTGCGATGGGACTCAACGAGTTTGCCGGTTATTTTGCCGTTGGATTAGTTGCTTTTCTGTCAGGCTACATTGCACAAAAATATGGCATTACGCCCTACCCTTTTTACTTGGGAATTGGGATTTCGATAATTGGTTTTTTATTGACTTTGTTTTTTGTGAAAGACACCAGAGTATTTGTTCAACAAGAAAACACAACGAATAAAACTGAAAAATTAGATAATATTTTTCTGGAAACCACTTTCAAAAACAAAACATTAAGCGCCGTAACACAAGCAGGATTAGTCAATAACCTGAATGACGGTATGATTTGGGGACTTTTACCTATTGTGTTGCTTTCTTTGAATTATGATTCACAGAATATTGGAATTATAACCGCTATTTATCCTACCGTTTGGGGTTTTGGACAATTGGTAACCGGAAAAATGTCAGATGTTTATTCGAAAAAAAAGATGTTGTTTTGGGGAATGTTACTTCAGGGAATTGCGATACTTTTTATTCCTTTTGCTGCAGCATTCTATCAGTTGGCCGCCATTTCAGCATTTTTGGGTTTAGGAACGGCGTTAGTTTATCCTACTTTTTTATCCGCCATTGCACAGGCGACAAATCCGCATCAGAGAGCAGAAAGTATTGGTACATTCAGGCTTTGGAGGGATTTAGGATATGCGATAGGCGCGATTATTTCAGGAATAACAGCTGATTTATTCGGTGTAAATTATGCCATTATATTGATAGGAGTTATCACCATTGCATCATCAGTAATAATCAAAGTTCGAATGCCAAAAGACCATTTACAAAAAACAACTAACTGATTCAAAAGACATGAAAGAAATAGATAGCTCCTCAAATGAATGCATTCAAGTTGAAGTAGTAAAACAAGCGCTTCAGCAAAATGAAAAAATACAGATTATTAATGTCCGTTCCAAAGAAGAATTCGAAAATAATCATATTCCGGAAGCCAGAAATATTACTTTGGCAGAAATTGAAAACCAAATACATCAAATCAAAAAAAATTGTAAAATTATTACAGCTTGTGGAAAAGGTGGAGGAAGATCGATGGATGGAGCTAAACTTTTAAAAGAAATGGGATAAAATGCAAACTGGCTTTGCGGTGGAACAAATGAATGGTTAAATTTAAAATAAAGTATAAAGCTAAAACAAAGAGATTCTTTCTTTTGAGAAAGTAATAATTCAAAAAAATAAAAAATGAACTGGAAAACGCCAAAAAAATCCACTATCCAAAACATTGTTTTTATCGTGTTAATAGCATTGCTTCTGTTCAGTCCGTTGGGCACTTTTGTAAAAGTACAACTGAACCGATTAATTGCCTTTTCACCCAAAACAATTGCGGTAACAGATCAAAAAATGCTTTCCAATTATCAATGGCAATTAAAAGACGCCACCGGAAAGATTGTCTCATTGGAAGCATACAAAGGAAAAATAGTATTCATTAATTTCTGGGCCACTTGGTGTCCACCTTGTATTGCCGAAATGCCAAGCATTCAAAAATTATATGTTGATTATCAAGATAAAATAGTCTTTTTGTTTGTGACAACGGATTCCTTCGAAAAAGCAAATGCTTTTATGATTAAAGAAAATCTGACGCTTCCTGTGTATCAATCGGTAACCAATCCTCCATTAGAAATGGAATCGGCGACAATTCCGGCAACTTATCTTATTAATCAATCAGGAAATGTAATCGTAGCCAAAATTGGAACAGCAAATTGGAATAGTGATTCGTTCCGAGAAATGCTAGACGAGTTATTAAAAAAATAAAATCATTGTCATTTTTACTTTTTTTTTCTTGTGTGACAAAAGTAACATAACTACTCATTTATAAATTTAATCTTTGTGGTTATAAAAAAATAAATATGGAAATTTTAGAATTAATCAGAGAGCCTTGGCCTTGGTATATTGCAGGCCCATTAGTTGGACTTACAGTTCCGGCTTTGTTAATCATTGGAAACAAATCATTTGGAATTAGCGCCTCATTACGTCACACTTGCGCCATGTGCTTACCGGCAAACATAAAATTTTTCAAATACGATTGGAAAAAAGAAATCTGGAATATGTTTTTCGTTTTCGGTATTTTATTGGGTGGTGTGATCGCGTACAGCTCTTTGTCAAATCCAAATCCAATTAATATTAATGGAAATCTAAAAACCGAATTGGCAGGCTACGGCATAACTGAAATTTATGGAATGTTACCGGAACAATTATTCTCGTGGGAAAGTTTATTTACACTCAGAGGCTTTTTTATGATGGTTATTGGTGGCTTTTTTATTGGTTTTGGTTCTCGCTATGCGGGAGGATGTACCAGTGGTCACTCTATTTCCGGTTTGTCTAATTTACAAATGCCATCGCTTATAGCAACATGTTGTTTCTTCATTGGAGGATTGATTATGGCAAATGTTATTTTACCATTTATTCTTTCACTTTAAATTACGAATTATGAACATTAAAGATCAAAATACAGATTTCGAAACGCGTTCTTTAGATACTTCTTGTATCAATGAGAGTCAATTAGAACATAAGTGGTACCACAATTTAAAATATTTAATCATTGGTATTTTGTTTGGTATTGTTTTCATTAAAGCAGAAATTATCAGTTGGTATCGCATTCAGGAAATGTTCCGTTTCCAATCTTTTCACATGTATGGTGTAATAGGAAGCGCCGTTGTGGTGGGTATAATATCCGTTTTTCTGATTAAAAAATTCAATATTAAAACCATTTATGGAGAAAAAATCGAGTTCCATGACAAAACTTTCAACAAAGGTCAAATCTACGGAGGACTTATCTTTGGATTGGGTTGGGCAGTAACAGGAGCTTGTCCTGGACCATTATTTGCACAAATTGGAACGGGTGCCACAGTGATGATTGTTACTCTGTTTTTTGCAATAGTGGGAACTTGGGTATATGGTTATTTTAGAGATAAACTGCCTCATTAATACTTTATGTATCCAGAAAAACAAAATATAGTCCAATTTAAATCGCTCGTAAAAAGGCTAATTTATCTGTTTACAACCATTATCTTCCTGGTAATGGCTTTGTTCGTCGTTTTGTTTTTTAATAGATCAATCACTGCTTGGTTTCAAAAAAATGATACGCAAATAGATTCCCTTTATGTCGACGCAGAAAAAAAAGTGATTTTGCAAAATGAAACGGCAAAATTCTGGAAACCGGCTGATATTGCTCTGATTAAAGATTCAACTTTAAAACAAGAAGTAGAATATGGCAAAGATCTAATTGCGCATACGGCTAAATACTTGGGTCCAAATGGCAGTGTGAAACAAATTACTAATGGAATGAATTGCAACAATTGTCATTTGGATGCCGGTACAAAACCGTGGGGAAACAATTATGGTTCCGTATATTCAATGTATCCAAAAATGAGAGCGCGAAGCGGCCAGGTGGAAAATCTATACAAAAGAGTGAATGACTGTATGGAAAGAAGCTTAAACGGTCAACCGCTAAAAGAAGATAATAGGGAAATGAAGGCTATGATAGCATACATTGAATATATTGGCAGTAAAGTTCCTAAAGGAAAAGAGGCAAATGCTTCTGGAATCTATGATTTGGAGTATTTAGATCGCGCCGCTAATCCTGTAAAAGGAAAAGCACTATATGATGCCAAATGTGCCAGCTGCCATCAAAAGAATGGTGAGGGGATTTTGGCAGCGGATAAAAAAGAATACACGTATCCACCACTTTGGGGTAAAAATTCGTATAATAGTGGTGCAGGATTGTTTAGAATCAGTCGTTTTGCAGGATACATAAAATTCAATATGCCATTGGGCGCCTCCTATGAAAACCCTCAATTATCCGATGAAGAATCGTGGGATATTGCTGCTTATGTAGAAAATCTGGAAAGACCGTCGAAAGATTTAAGTCAAGACTGGCCCGATATTTCCAAAAAACCGGTGGATCATCCTTTCGGTCCATTTTCAGATTCATTTACGGTAACCCAACATAAATTTGGACCTTTCAAAACAATAAAAGCCGAAAAAAAGAAAAACGAAAAAAAATAATCTTAAAAACCCAATTATGAAAAACCTAACCATTTTATTTGTTCTTGCATTGAGTATGATTTCCATTGTTTCGATGGCACAAAAAAAGCCAAACAAACACAAGATCGTTTTTCAGTTTACCAATGCTGCTGATACTTTACAACAAAAAGCATTGATAAACCAGCTGACAAACCTAACAACGCACTGGCCAAAGTCAAAATACGAGGTGGTGATTCACAGCATGGGTTTACCATTTGTAATGTCAGAGAAATCAAAGCAAATACAAGCAATAAAAGCACTTCGGGCTAAAGGCGTTCGTTTTTTAGTATGCGAAAACACTTTGAAAAGTCAAAAAGTAACTAAAGAACAATTGATTTCAGAAGTAGAATATGTACCAGTAGGAATAGCAGAAATTGTAGAAAAACAAGAACAAGGCTGGACGTACATTAAGGGCGGATTCTAAAGTAAAAATGTAAATTGTGTTTTGTACCCTGCTACACCATGAATTAGGCTGTAGTTTTTCCTATAAAAATCTGCTAAAAACCTAAAATAGATGAGCAATAACCGAAGAAATTTTCTAAAATCAGTAGGGACCTTAAGTCTGGGTGCAGCGATTATTTCACCTATTTCCGCTATTGCAAATTCTAATCAAATCGACGAACTTAAATTGGATGCAGCAATCGACCAAAGCAAACCGCAAACGATTACTATTCTTCAAACCACTGATGTGCATTGTCAGATTCATCCGCATGATGAGTTATTTTGGGAAAATGGGAAAGCTGTTTTTAGAAAAACGGGCGGTTATGCCTACATGGCAACTTTACTGAAACAACTGAAAAAGAAAAACCCAAATACCTATACCATTGACACCGGCGACATGTTTCAAGGTAGCGAATTAAGTGTAGAAACTACTGGTGAAGCTTTTGTTCCAATTTTAAATGCGTTGAATTACGACTTATATCTTCCAGGGAATTGGGAAGTAATTTATGGAAAAAGAAAGATGCAAACGTTGTTAGGTTCTCTGGATGCACCAAAAATCTGTACCAATATGTACCATGATTTAGGCGAAGGGAAACGTGGCGAACTTATTTTTCAGCCGTACACCATTTGGAATATTGCCGGAGCAAAAATTGGTTTTCTAGGCTACACCGATCCTTTAGTGCCGTCGCGACAAAGCCCAAATTATAGCAAAGGAATTTTATATACCAATCCCGAAGAAAATCTGGCTCATTATGTAGATGTATTACGAAATCAGGAACAATGCAGTTATGTAATTATAATTGCACATTTGGGATTATCGCAGCAAATAGCATTGGCAAACCGACGGGAATGTGAAGGTGTAAACTACATTTTGGGTGGCGACACACACGAAAGAGTTCGTAAACCAATTGTTTGTAAGTACTCAAAAGTGGTGGAACCGGGAGCATTTGGTTCGTTTATTGGAAAATTAGATTTAACTATTCTTAACGGAAAAGTCATTGATGACAATTATGAATTAATAGAAGTAGATTCTCCAAAAATAAAACCCGATGCTAAAATCGAAAAATTATTGAAAGAAAAAGAATCCATTTATTTAGAACAAATCAATAAGGTTATTGGATACAGCACAATTCCTTTGTACCGCTATTTTGTGGTCGAAAATCCTATTGATACTATGATTCTGAATGCCTTAAACTGGAAATTCCCTGATATTGACATTAATCTTTCTAATGGCTTCCGCTTTTGTCCACCAAAAACTACACCAGATCAAACCGGAAATATTGCTATTACAAACGGATTTATTTTTGATATGTTACCAGTTGACAGCACCGTAAGAACAGCCAAAGTAACCGGAAAGCAATTGAAAAACTGGCTGGAAAAAGAATTTAACAATGTTTTTGCTGAGGACGCTTCTAAACGCTTTGGTGGATGGGTGGTGAAATTCAAAGGAATGGTAGTGCGCTTTAATGCTTTTGCAGAAATGGACAAAAGAGTTCAAAGTATTACGGTGAAAAATATGCCATTAGATCCTGATAAATTGTATTCAATCATGGCCTGTGAGCGTGACGGAGATCCTGTGGACGTGCTTTGCAGAATGAAAGGTGTCATGGATGCCAAAAACACAAATTCAACCTTACATTCGGTAATGCGAGATTATTTAAAACAAAAATCTCCTGTTACACCAACACCGCAAAAAAACGCAATAATTCTTGATGCTCCTGAAACACTCTTAACTCAAGTTACCGGTGTTGATTATACTTTCACATAGTAATTAAGTCATAAAGTCGAATGTTTAAACATTCGGCTTTATTTTTTGGGCCAATGTGATAAAAGTTACCTCCCATTTATAGGACTCAGATTATTTTTGTAAAAAAATTAAAGACTTACAAATGAAATCTTTTTTCTCTATATTAATCTCAACTTTTTTACTTTTAATAAGTTTCCATTCCTTGGCACAACATCAGGAAGTTTCGGATAAACCAAGCGTTTGGAAAGAACAAAATAATGAAAAAATCGATTCCACCTCGATTTTAAATGCTTTCAAAAACGGAAACTTCAGCGGCCATTTTCGCTATTTTTTTATGAGTACCAACAATGAAACTGGCTTATCTGATTATTATGCCAATGCTCTTGGTGGCGGTGTAAAGTTTGAAACGGCTAAATTTCATAATTTTCAATTTGGTGTCAGCGGTTATTACATTTATGATGTCGGTTCTTCTGATTTTTCTAAAAAAGATCCGGTAACAAATTTATCCAACAGATACGAAGTAGCGCTTTTTGATTTACAAAACATATCAAGTAAAGGCAATTTAAGCCGGTTAGAAGAATTATATTTAAAATACAACTACAAAAATTCTAATGTAACCTTTGGAAAACAACTACTGAATACGTCTTTCATAAATTTGCAGGACGGCAGAATGCGGCCTACTGAAGTCGATGGAATATGGATCGATTTTAATGAACTGAAAAAAACTAAAATAAATGTAGGTTACCTATACGGAATTTCACCACGAAGTACCATGAAATATTTCAGAGTTGGAGAATCCATAGGAATTTACCCAACAGGCGTCAATCCCGACGGAACAAAATCCGATTATGCAGGGAATTTAGACAGTGACGGAATTTATATTGTTGGTATACAAAATGAATCGATAAAAAATTTAAAAACACTTTTGTGGAATCAATACGTAGAGAATATATTCAATTCGGCACTATTCCAAATGGACTATAAATACAATTTAAATCCAAACTCGAAACTGCTTTTCGGATTTCAGACAATTTACCAAAATGCCTTGAATTTCGGCGGAAATGAAAATCCACGCAAAACCTATTTTGAAAAAAATGGCAATTCGCAAACTTTTGGCGGAAGATTAGGCTGGCAGAATAAAAAAATAGAAATTACTTTAAATTACAACCGAATAACTGCTAAAGGAAGGTATTTAATGCCAAGAGAATGGGGACGAGACCCGTTTTACACCTTTATGGCCAGAGAACGGAATGAAGGATTTGGAGATGTGCATGCGGTAACGACCAAAATACAATATACGAATCCTAAAAAGACATTCAAATCAAATTTGGCGGTAGGTTATTTTGATTTACCGGATGTGAAAAACGTTGCATTAAATAAATACGGATTGCCTTCTTATTTGCAGACCAATGCTGATGTTCGCTACCAATTTCAAGGATTGCTAAAAGGTTTTGATGCGCAATTATTGTATGTACACAAGTTCAATGCGGGAGAAAACTATACTAACAAAAATTATATTTTGAATAAAACGAATATGAGTAATATCAATTTTATACTCAATTTCAATTTTTGAAACACTTCTTTTTTTTTATTCCAAATGATAAAATTTCGTTATCAAATAATTGATGAGGAAATAAAATATCGTTCCTGCCACTGCAAATGTGATAAAAAAGCTAATAAGGTTCAGCACAATGTTAGGGATAAACTTCAATCGGGGATGTGTCAAAATGGGCTCCCGATGCAGTCTTTCGTGAATATTTTCTTTCGCTATTTTGATTTTCTTTTTGATAATTGAATTGTTTTAAAGACGCTTGCGGTCCTGAATTAAAATAAAATTATGTTGCTGCTTAAGCACTCTAAATTAGGCAATTAATTTAATAATGAAACATTCGGAAGAAAAAATAATAGGGATTCATTTATTAACTCCTCTAGTTAGCGTGAAATTTCAAAAATCCACTCTTTCAGCAGCATAAGGAATCTGATGCATGGCTCGTTCTGCAATTGCAGTGATGGAAAGTGACGGATTAACTCCCGGATTTGCAGATATCATAGAACCGTCAATGACCAACATATTATGGTATCCAAAAACTTCATTGTTTTGATTAATTACCCCAACAGAGCGGTCTTTCCCCATAACAGCACCTCCCAATACATGAGCAGTTGACGGAATTCCTGCTACGGATTCTAAAATAAATGAAGTTGCTTTACCATTAATTATTTTGCTGTATTTTTCTGTTAAAGCAATAGACTCCGGAATGTAAGCTGACGGTTTTAATCCAGTACCTATAATCGAAGACATTCCGCCAAAATAGTTGTTTCTAAATTTTAAAGTACTGTCTACTGATTGCATGAATAATAAAACAGTAGTACTTTTTGACCAACTGTTTACCCAATAAATTTTGAAATAGGACAACGGATATTTTACCACTTGCCGCGTCATGTTTGCCATTCGTTCCAAAGTGTTTTTACCATTAGACAAAGGCAAATGAAATAATTTCCAGAAACCAGATCCTTCCGAATACCTCACAATTTCAAGATGGCTATTGTCGTCCGTTTCCAGAAGACTGCCGATAGCTACTCCTTTTGATAAATTTTTAGTTTTGTCTAACGAGGAAACACTAATTAGCGTTTCATTATTGGTTCGTATATCAGCGCCGAGTTTATCTGACAATAACGGAAGTGATTTCGTCTTTAATTTAAGCAGTAATTTAATAGTACCTAATACTCCTCCTGAAAAAATTACTCCTTTTGAAGTAAATTGTTTTTTAGATCCAAAAAATTTTGTGCTCGATTTTACAGCAATTTTATAACCTGTAGACCCATCTTTATTGTCAATTGGCAAAACATCATAAACCTCATTTTCGGCGAGGATTTCAGCACCATTATTTTGTGCTAAATAAAGATAATTTTTATCAAGTGTGTTTTTAGCATTATGTCTGCAACCCGTCATGCACCCTCCGCAAAAATTGCACCCAGCTCTTTCAGGACCTTTACCATCAAAATAGGGATCCTTTACTTTCACCCCTTGTTTTCCAAAAAAAATCGCAACATCAGGATGTTCAAATTGATCTTCTTTCCCAATTTCTTTAGCCAATTGTTTTAATGCAATATCACCGTCAAACAATTTGGGATTTCTGGACGCGCCAAGCATGATGAGCGCTTTTTGATAAAATGGTTTTAGTTCAGTTTCCCAATCTTCTAATTCGCTCCAACTTCCTGATTTATAAAATGCGGATTTTGGTATGGGCAAAGTATTCGCATACACTAAAGAACCACCACCAACCCCTGTTCCCGATATAATTACAATATGCCTGAAAATACTCATTTTCATGATACCAAAGAAACGTAGAGAAGGCATCCACAACCATTTCCGTAGGTTCCAATTAGTTTTGGCAAAATCTTCGGATTGGTACCATTTACCTTTTTCAATTACTAAAACTTTGTATCCTTTTTCAGAAAGTCGTAAGGCACTTACTGAACCTCCAAATCCGCTTCCTATTATTATGTAATCAAAATCGTAATGCATCTTTTTTTGTGTTATATCCCAAAAATAAGCAATTATTTTGAATAATATGCACGCATACTAATTTACCTAGAAAGGATTCATTTGACAGCAAAAACATCAACTTGTAGTGACCCTAATCGGATGCCGATATAATAAACGATTTGATGTAGATCTGTTTTTAAATGAATAAGAGCATTTCAAATTTGAAATGCTCTTATTCATTTAACCTAACGGTAAAATAGATCTGACTGGCTTTAAGTAATTAATGTGGTAGAACTGTCAATTTATATTCCTTTAATATTCCCTTTATTTTTCAGGAAAATCACCTCAATTATTTTACTGGTCATTCCAGCTTCTATTTTTAAGTGATTGGATAAAACTTCTATTACGTTTTTTTCTTCTTTTTCCAATGTTCCGTCGGCAAGTAAAACTTCCAATGCAAGAGCAAATACTGTTTCTTTATCAGCTTTTTCAATTAATTTACAACAGGCCGAAATGTAGTTCAATTGTCCCATTTCCGTTCTTAAATGGTATGATTTTGCATAAAGAGAAGCGACATCAATTCCGATAAATTTTTGTTTATAATGCAATATTCTCGATAATGTTGCGGTTTCTGAATCGGTAATTTGATTATCGGCAGAAAGGCACGAATATAAAATTCCAACCCAAGCTTCAGTATCGGAATTTATGGAATTTTGGTCATTATTGTTTTTAGATTCAAATAAACTCATAGTTTTTTTGGTTAAAGTTACTGCTAACAGCTTATTGGATTACTAGGATTTAGTACTAAATTATGATTTATTTTTAAGTTTTCAGGAAACTTGGGAAAACAAGCCCTTTATTCTTTAATAATGATTCAGCATTTTATTCCTATTTAAAAAAAATAGTAAAAGTCAACAGTATAATTATTACGAATTTATAAACTTCATGTGATGAAAAAATAACATTATCGACTCATAATCAATTAATTAAACGTTTTTGGTGTATTTATGCATCACTAACACTATAATTCGTTATAGTTTTTATCTATTGAAAATAAAATCAGATAAGGATGGTTTGTAGTAAATTCGCATTCAAGTAAATAAAAATCAAGTAAACTATGGAAAATAATTCAAAGCCAACCACATCGTCTTATAATGTGAACAGCGAAAGCAAATGTCCATTTAATCATGGTGCCAGCGCTGGAACTCACGCAAAACAAGGCGCCGGTTCTGCTCCGGCAAATCGTGACTGGTGGCCAAATCAATTGAAATTAAATATTTTGCGTCAACACTCTGCAGCGTCGAACCCAATGGGAGAAACTTTCAATTACGCAGAAGAATTTAAATCGTTAGATTTTGCTGCATTGAAACAGGACATTACGGATTTAATGACAACTTCACAAGACTGGTGGCCAGCCGATTATGGATCCTACTGTGGATTATTCATCAGAATGGCTTGGCACAGTGCAGGTACATATCGTATAGCAGACGGACGTGGTGGTTCTGGAGCTGGAACACAACGTTTTGCTCCGCTAAACAGCTGGCCAGACAATGCTAACTTAGATAAAGCTAGGCTACTGTTGTGGCCAATTAAACAAAAATACGGCAGAAAAATTTCTTGGGCTGATTTATTAATTTTAACTGGTAATTGTGCCTTAGAGTCGGCTGGTTTTGAAACTTTTGGTTTCGCTGGTGGACGTGAAGATGTATGGGAACCAAACGAAGATATTTATTGGGGTTCTGAAAATGAGTGGTTAGGCGACGGTCGTTACAATACTGAACGCGAATTGGAACAACCTCTTGCTGCGGTTCAAATGGGATTAATTTATGTTAATCCAGAAGGACCAAACGGAAACCCAGATCCAGTATTGGCGGCACATGATATTCGTGAGACATTTGCCCGAATGGCAATGAATGACGAAGAGACTGTTGCTTTAAGTGCCGGCGGACATACTTTGGGTAAAACGCATGGTGCTGCAGATCCAGAGAAATATGTTAGTGCAGAACCTTCGGGAGCAAGTATTGAAGAACAAAGTCAAGGTTGGAAAAATAGTTACGGTACTGGTAAAGGTGGAGACACAATTACTAGTGGTTTAGAAGGCGCATGGACTACTACTCCATCTAAATGGAGTAATAATTATTTCGAAAATTTATTTGGTTATGAATGGGAATTAACCAAAAGTCCAGCAGGTGCGTTTCAGTGGAAACCAAAAGATGGAGCAGGTGCTGGTTTAGTGCCAGATGCTCACAATCCATCATTAAGTCACCAACCTTTTATGTTGACTACCGATTTATCATTACGATTTGACCCTGCTTATGAAAAAATATCAAGACGTTTTCTAGCGAATCCTGCAGAATTCAATGCTGCGTTTGCTCGAGCTTGGTTTAAGTTGACCCACCGTGATCTAGGTCCAAAAACCCGTTATTTAGGACCAGAAATTCCTGCTGAAGATCTGATCTGGCAAGATCCTATTCCTGCAGTTAATCATCAACTAATAGACGATCAAGATATTGATTTTCTAAAAGCAACAATATTAGCTTCAGGATTGTCAATTTCTCAATTGGTGTCAACTGCATGGGCTTCAGCATCGACTTTCCGTGGTTCTGATAAACGTGGTGGAGCAAACGGGGCTCGTATTCGTTTAGAACCTCAAAAAGATTGGAAAGTAAATAATCCTTCTCAATTACAACAAGTAATTGCGAAATTGGAAGAAATTCAAAAAGAATTTAACACTGCTAATACTGGTGGCAAGCAAGTATCAATTGCTGATTTAATAGTTTTAGGTGGAAATGCAGGAATTGAAAAAGCAGCACAAAATGCTAATCATGATGTTAAAGTTCCGTTTACTTCAGGAAGAACAGATGCTTTACAAGAACAAACTGATGTTGAATCATTTGCAGTACTTGAGCCTCAAGCAGATGGTTTCCGTAATTACGTTAAGACAAAATATACGGTTTCAGCCGAGGAAATGCTCATCGATAAAGCGCAATTGTTGACATTGACAGTGCCAGAAATGACAGCTCTTGTTGGTGGAATGCGTGTCTTGAATACGAATTTTGATCACTCTCAAACTGGAATATTCACAAAACGTCCAGAGGTTTTAACAAATGATTTCTTTGTAAACTTACTTGATTTAGGTACAACTTGGAAAGCTGTTTCAGAATCTGATGATGCGTTTGTGGGTACTGACCGTAAAACTGGTACAATTAAATGGATTGGTACGCGTGTAGATCTTATTTTTGGTTCAAACTCTGAACTGAGAGCTATTGCTGAAGTTTATGGCTGTGTCGATTCGCAAGAAAAATTTGTTAAGGACTTTGTTGCAGCTTGGACCAAAGTGATGAACCTTGACCGTTTCGATCTGATTTAATTTTAGTATTTTTAATTTGTTAAAAAAGGTGATCTGGCAACAGATCACCTTTTTTGTTTTTGATTATATAAATTACAAAGCAGATTATCCCAGTTATAAAGTGACACTAATCCATCCAAATAAGAAAGCTTCGTTCCACTAAATCGCTTTTGCTAAAGCATAGATAATTAACCAAAAATCTAAACCATCATATCTAAAAGTTTTGTTTTTCATTAATTTACCGTTTCCTGTAAAACTATCTTAATTTTTTAATTATATATAAATCAAAGTATTACTTAACTTTTTTAGAATAAAAATCTCGTCACCATCCACAACTCCAAAAAAAAACCATCTCGAAAAAAACGAGACGGCTTTATTTTTCTAATTAAAATAGATTTACATTGTATAATCCGTATTAACAAAATTGGATTCTTTGCTGTTTAATAATTCCTGCAAAATAGCATTGTTGTAGTCATTGTCTTTCGAAGCTACAAAAGTTCTGATAGAGAACGAGCGCAAGGCATCGTGAATACTCAACGTTCCCACAGCTGAATCTTTTCGTCCTGTAAACGGATATACGTCGGGACCTCTCTGGCAAGAACTGTTCAAATTTACTCTGCACACTAAATTTACCAAAGTATCAATAAGTGGCGCAATGGTTTTGATATCGCTACCAAACAAACTTACTTGTTGACCGTAATTTGATTCGGCCATATCGTTTAAGGGTTCCTGAATATCTTTGAAAGTCATTATTGGTACCACTGGACCAAATTGCTCTTCATGATACACTCGCATTTCTTTATTTATTGGAAACAAAACCGCAGGAAATATATAATTAGCAGAATGATTTCCACCTTTTTCATTGATGATGGTTGCGCCTTTTTTGATAGCATCGTCAATCAATTCCTGAATATAAGCTGGTTTATCTTTTTCCGGTAACGGAGTTAGCATCACTGATTGGTCCCAAGGATTTCCAAAAACAAGCGAATCTACTTTGGCAGCAAAACGTCTGTTGAATTCATCGGCAATCGTCTCGTGAACGTATAAAATTTTCAATGCTGTACAACGTTGCCCGTTGAATGACAACGTTCCTGCGATACATTCCTGAATGGCCAAATCTAAATCGGCGTCCGGTAAAATAATAGCTGGATTCTTAGCTTCTAAACCTAATATCAAACGCAGTCTGTTTTTGTTTGGGTGTTGATCCTGCAAGGCAATCGCTGATTTGCTGTTTCCTATCAAAGCCAAAATATTAACTTTTCCGGACTTCATAATTGGCGAAGCAACCTCACGCCCTCTGCCGTAAACAATATTAATGGCTCCTTTTGGAAAACTGTTTCTGAACGCTTCCAACAAAGGGGAAATTAATAGCACGCCATGTTTTGCGGGTTTAAAAATAACGGTATTCCCCATAATCAATGCCGGAATTAGCAGTGCAAAGGTTTCGTTGAGCGGATAATTGTAAGGTCCAAGACACAATACAACTCCAAGAGGTCCGCGACGCACCATAGCATTTACACCTTGGCTTTTGGTAAAACGGGAACTATTTCGGTCTAATAATTTATAATCTTCAATAGTATCGTAAATATATTCTACAGTTCTGTCAAATTCTTTTTCGGAATCCGGCAATGATTTACCAATTTCCCACATCAAAAATTTAACAACTTCGTTACGGGTCGATTTCATTTGAGTGACAAAATTCGACATACATTTAATACGGTCTGAAACTTTCATTGTAGGCCACAATCCCTGACCATTGTTATACGCTACACTAGCCGCATTGACTGCTTCCAAAGCCTCAGTTTCGCCCATAAACGGGATTGAACCGAGGATTGTTGGGCCGTATGTTTCCGTAGATGAAATCGTTGAAAAAACTGCGGTAGTCTGGCCTTCCCACTTTTTTAATTCGCCATCCACTAAATACGTATCTTGATTTAATAATGTGGTAATCTGAAATTCTTCTGGTATTATGTTCATACTGTTGGATATTATATTTATAGTTTAAATAAATAAAAGACGCGATTGTCTTTTTCCGTTTTATGGTTCAATGACCTCGCCGTCCCATTCTGTAATGCCGCCAATAAGATTATAAGCATTTATAAAACCCAGCTGATTCATTATTTCACAGGCTTTTGCACTTCGCATTCCGGAGCGGCAATACACATAATAATTTTTATTTTTATCCAAAGCTTCTATTTCGGTTACAAAATCCTGGCCTCTGTGAATATCAATATTGATAGCATTTGCTATAAAACCTTCGTTAAATTCGTCTTCGGTTCTCACGTCCAGAATCACTGCATTTTCATCAGCTTCAAATTGAGAAACCCAATCTTCTTGTGTTAAATTCATAATGATGTTTTTTGTAAAAATACAACGTTTTTACCAAACAATAAATGCATCAATTGTTAATTAGATAATATTAATAAGAAATCGTTTTCGCAAAACATTAACAATCAAGAAAATATAAATTAAGCTTTTATTTTTGCGAAAAACAGTCTATTAAATCCATAGATAATATATAAATAATAGACGCTTAATCAAGCACTTGTATGCCGTTTTAGTCTAATAAACAACCTGCTTTTTGAGTTTTTTAAACTACTTTTACAATACAAAAAAGTGAAAAAAAATTATAATGATTGATCCGATAAAAAAAATATTCCCTTCCTTTTCTACTGAATTAGTCAAAGATGTTGATGCCAATGCGGCTATACAATCCTTCAAAACTGGTGATGTAATCATGCGAACTGGTCAGTACATAAAAAATACGGTACTGGTAATCAGCGGCAAAATAAAGGTTTATCGAGAAGATGAAAATGGTGGCGAGTTTTTTATGTATTATTTGCAACCGGGGCAAGCTTGTGCCATTTCTTTGATTTGTGCCACCAAAAATGAAAAAAGCCAAATCATGGCCAAAGTCGTTGAGGATGTTGAATTAATCATGGTGCCCTTACCATTGATGGATAAATGGATGATGCAACACCGCAGTTGGTATGAATTTGTAATTGACACGTACAGAAGTCGTTTTGAAGAAGTCTTGGAAGTTATTGACAGCATTGCTTTCAGAGCGATGGACGAGCGATTGGAGTTTTATTTAAAACGTCATGCTGATGTTTGTGGTTGTAAAGAATTGAAGCTTTCCCATCAGGAAATTGCCTCCGAATTGAATACTTCCAGAGAAGTGATTTCCCGTTTGTTAAAAAAAATGGAACAGCGCGGCATAGTTGCTTTACACCGCAATAATATTGAACTTTTAAAATAAATTCAACTGATTCACTGAGATAATCCGTTTTTAAAAACCCTTTTTTTTGTCCAAATTTTTTATACCATTTAATTAGTAACTGTTTTTCAATACTTTAGATTCTTGTTTTATAAAAAATTTACTTTGTAAAATGAACACTAAACTTAATTTTTGATTATCTTTAATATTGTTTTTTTGTTTAATATTTGAAACAGAAGCATACAATCCAACCAATCATTTTTCTTATTCCAATAATAGTAATGTAACAATTGTCACTGTTTTTCTTAAAAAACAGAAATACATTTGTACTGTACATTTAAAAAACGCAATCATGCAAATAGAACAAATATACACCGGATGTTTAGCACAAGGTGCTTACTACATTACTTCAAATGGTGAAGCTGCCATTATTGACCCGTTACGGGAAACCCAACCTTATCTCGACCGACTAAAAAGAGATGAGGTGAAATTAAAATACATTTTCGAAACCCATTTTCACGCTGATTTTGTTTCCGGCCACGTCGATTTAAGCCGCCAAACTGGTGCTCCAATCGTTTATGGTCCAAATGCTACCTGCGAATTTGATTGCATTTCTGCAAAAGACGGACAGGAATTCACCATTGGAAACATCAAAATAAGGGTACTGCACACTCCGGGGCACACCATGGAAAGCTCCACTTTTTTATTGATTAACGAAAACGGAAATGATCACGCTATTTTCTCCGGAGACACTTTGTTTATAGGCGATGTGGGAAGGCCGGATTTAGCTCAAAAAGCGGCACACATGACACAAGAACAATTGGCCGCTACCCTATTTCATTCGTTACGAACAAAAATCATGACTTTGGCAGATGATGTCATGGTTTATCCCGCGCACGGTGCAGGAAGTGCCTGTGGAAAAAATATGAGTACGGAAACCGTTTCGACCATTGGCGACCAAAAAGCAACTAATTATGCATTACGCGCAAATATGACAGAAGCCGAATTCGTACAAGAGGTGACGGAAGGTTTATTGCCGCCGCCCGCTTATTTTGGTATGAATGTGGCCATGAACAAAAAAGGATACGACAGTTTCGAAAACGTTTTGAATTTAGGAATGCGTGCGCTGTCACCATCAGAATTTGAAGTGGCCGCTGAAGAAACAGGAGCCTTACTTTTGGACACTCGTAAAAACGGAGATTTTGCCAAAGGGTTTATTCCGCAATCTGTGAATATTGGAATTGATGGTGATTTTGCTCCTTGGGTAGGCGCTTTAATTGCCGATGTGCAACAACCAATCTTAATTATTTGCGAACCAGGACAAGAGGAAGAAACCGTCACTCGCTTAAGTCGTGTGGGATTTGACAACTTGATTGGTCATCTGGCAGGTGGTTTTGATGCTTGGGCAAAAGCAGGAAAAGAAATTGATACCGTAAATAGAATTTCAGCCGAACAATTTGCCAAGGAAGTAAAAATTGGCGAAAGCAAAATAATTGACATTCGTAAAGAAAGTGAATACTGCGCAGCGCATGTTGAGGAATCATACAGCAAGCCATTAGCGGCTATTAATGAATGGGTTAAAGATATTAATCCAAAAGAACACTTTTACCTGCATTGTGCTGGTGGATACCGCAGTATGATTGCCGCTTCAATACTAGAAGCGCGTGGTTTTAGAAATTTTACTGAAATTGAAGGCGGTTTTAATGCTATTGCAAAAACGGATGTTCCAAAAACCGATTTCGTATGCCAAAGTAAAGTTTTGAAATAATTAATAACCAAATAAAAAGTATACAATGAAAAAAAACATGGGTTCAACAGACAAAATTATCCGGATCGCCATTGCAGTAATAATTGCAATATTGTATTTTACCAATACTATCAGCGGTGCGCTTGCAATTGTTTTAGGAGCATTTGCAGTTGTTTTTATAATCACCAGTTTTGTGAGCTTTTGCCCATTGTATGCCCCGTTTGGAATTTCAACCGCAAAAAAAATATAAAATGTCCGATTTAAAATGTTGTGTCGTTTCTTGCGATAGACCGCTGAATGCAGCCTATTGGGAAGCACAGTACGAAGCCAAAACTACCGGTTGGGATTTAGGCCAAGTATCACCGCCCATACAAATGTATGCTGATACGGTTGCGGATAAAAATAGCCGTATTTTGATTCCCGGTTGTGGCAACAGCTATGAAGCGGAATACCTTCTGAAGCAAGGATTTTCAAATATTACCGTTATTGATATTGCACCCACACCAGTCTCCTTTTTAAAAGAAAAATTCAAAAACCATCCTACTATTCAAATTCTTTTAGGTGATTTTTTTGAACATAAGGGAAAATATGATTTGATTATTGAGCAAACTTTTTTCTGTGCTTTGCCTCCCACAATGCGTCAAAAATACGTTTGGAAAATGCACCAACTTTTGGCTGAAGAAGGAATTCTGTCGGGATTACTATTCAATAGAATGTTTGCATCAGGACCTCCTTTTGGCGGAAGTAAAGAAGAATATGAAAAGCTTTTTACGGCCGCTTTTCAATTTATAAAAATGGATTTATCCGAAAATTCAATTGCACCAAGAGCCGGTTCAGAATTGTATTTCGAATTGAAAAAGAACAGGCAGGTTGTTGTAAACCTTTATGCACTGGAAGGTGAACTATATAGCGAATCGATGGAAACGCTTACTGAAAAACTACTGACAATTGACGGCGTTTTAAACGTAAGCATCAGCGGTAATTTTGCTGATGTATTACTTGTGAGCAAAAATGAAATTACAATCGAAACATTACAACAAGTAATTGCTTTCGATGAAAAGTATACCATCAAAAAAATAAAAAACTAAATTCATACTCCTTTTTTAGAAAAAAAATGAAAGCACTATTATTCACAAATTGGCATGTTATGCGCTGGGTTCGCTTGGTGTTTGCCTTATTTTTATTCGCACAAGCCTATATCCTAAAAGAAAAGATGTTCATTGGTCTTGGACTATTTTTCTTCGTTCAGGTAATTTTCAATTTAGGTTGTGGCGCGAATGGTTGCAGTATTCCTAACAATAAATATACTAAAAATGAGTAATTTCGATACCATTATCCAGTCCGAAAAACCAGTCTTAATAGACTTTTTTGCCACATGGTGCGGCCCTTGTAAAATGCTTGGTCCCGTTTTGAAAGAAGTAAAAGAAAGTTTGGGAGATCGCGTTTCCATCATCAAAATTGATGTTGATAAAAACCAGCAAATATCGAGTCAGTATCAGGTTCGTGGTGTTCCTACAATGATTTTATTTCAAAACGGAAAACAGTTGTGGAGACAATCGGGTGTTTTGAGTAAGGAGGAAATCATTAAAACCATTTTGGAAAAAAGCAATAAGTAGCCAAATAATAACAATCGAAAAACTTTTGTTTTAGTTTGAGAATACTTGCGACTTTTCAAAGATTTTAACGGAAAACTACTTCAAATTCTAGAACTAAATTAGTACTAAATTCATTTATTGAGACAGAAAAATAAATGCAACCTGATATTTTCCTATATTAGTGATCACTATGGAAAAGCCACGCCAATGCAGACTTTCAAGATCTGAATCTTTATTTGTAAGAGGACCTTTGACCCGAGTAAAAAATTTAGTTTTCATTTTTAAAGTACTTTATAACTTCATCAGAGCGTTTCAAAAAATGCATTTTATTGGTCCTTGTGTCACTGTTTTTGGTTCCGCTCGTTTTGGTCCGGAAACAGCGCATTACAAAAATGCAGAACGTATTGGTGCCGAAATAGCTAAATTAGGATTTACCGTAATGACCGGTGGCGGACCTGGAATTATGGAAGCTGCGAATAAAGGTGCTTACGAAGCCGGCGGTTATTCTGTGGGTACAAATATCGTTCTTTCAGTAGAACAAAAACCAAATCCTTATCTGCACAAATGGATTTATATTCCCTATTTCTTTGTTAGAAAAGTAATTTTAATAAAATATTCTTATGCCTTTGTGGTGATGCCCGGAGGACTGGGGACTTTGAATGAATTATTTGAGGCATTGACTTTAATTCAAAATAAAATGATCAACAATTTTCCCATTGTTATTTTTGACTCTGTTTATCATAAAGAATTGTGTCATCACATTCAAAGAATGATTTACAATGAAAGTATCAGTCCGGAAGATATGAAGCTTTTATTTGTGACAGACTCTGTTGAAGAAGTGACAGAACACATCAACAAACATGCTATCAAAAAATTTGGATTAAAAAAATATGAATATAAAGCCAAACAGTAACTTGTTGGGAAATATATATTTTTTCATTCGTACTTATCAACGATAGTTATAACCAACTGTCTTATTTTACCGTTAATTATGGATTACAAAACTATTTTCTTATATTTTATTATTTTAATTTGACGGGGTTTTTTTCAACCATTTATATAAAACCTCTTCTAAATCACATCTGATAATTGGTTTAGAAACATAATCATCCATTCCGGATTCCAAACATTTTTCTTTTTCCCCTAACATAATTCCTGCTGTTAAAGCGATTATAGGAATGTTATTGTATTTTTTTAGGTGCTTGATTTCGGCAGTCGTTTGATAACCATTTTTGTGCGGCATTTGAATATCCATTAAGATCAGATCCAGCTTCTCTTTTTTGTACATTTTGATCGCTTTCTTACCATCTGAAGCTTCTAAAACAGTGCTTCCTGGAAGTATCGATTTGAGCAACGTTTTTACCAAAAGCATATTAATTCGATTATCCTCAACCACTAATATTTTCTTGTCCTTGAAATCACCCGAAGAAATCGTTTGGTTTTCGATAGTAATTTCCACGTCTTGGTTTTTAGCAGCAATTTCATGATGAGATTTTTTTAATTGCACTGTAAAATAAAATTCACTTCCTTGACCAAATTTACTTTTCAATTTTAATTCACTATCCATTAAACCTAAAAGCTGATTTGAAATGGCTAATCCAAGTCCTGTTCCACCAAATTTACGTGTTACCGAACAGTCCTCCTGAATAAAGGATTGAAACACTTTCGCTTGATTTTCCTGCTTGATTCCAATTCCGCTATCCTTTACCGAAAAATATATAATACATTGATCATCTTCTCCAGAAATAATTTCAGAAGTGATGTCCAATTGTACAAATCCTACTTTCGTAAATTTTAGAGCGTTCCCTATTAGGTTTACTAAAATCTGTTTCAAGCGAATGGAATCTGCAAACACAAAATCAGGAACGTTATTTTCGATATTCAAAATGAGATCTATTTTGTTTATTATTGCTTGGTATTTGAAAATATCAATTACATGATGCGTCAATTCATAAAGGTTGATTTCCTCAATATTGAGTTCTAATTTTCCGGATTCAATTTTCGAAAAATCTAAAATATTATTGATAATTTCGATTAAAATAGTTGCTGATTCATTAATTGTATTCATGAATTCCTTTTGGCTTTCATCTAAATTTGTTCTCATCAATAAATCAGTAAAACCAATAATTCCGTTTAAAGGAGTACGAATCTCGTGGCTCATATTTGTTAAAAAACTGGATTTTGCATTATTAGCTGCTTCGGCATGTTCTTTGGCTTTTGTTAGTTCAATTTCTAACTTTTTCAATGCTGTTATTTCGATAAAACTGATGACAACTTCAGCGATTTCTCCGCCGCTGCTCATAATGGGAAAACCGTTCAATAAAAACCATTTAACATCCCTATTATCCATTTTGTTTATTCCAACAATAAAATTATTAATTGCGCTTTTATTTCGAATAATGAGGTTAACGGGGTAATTTTCTGGCGATAAAGATTTGTTGTCATCATTAACAAATTCCCAATTTTGTTTAGAGCCATCCCCTTCTTTTATTTGTTTCTCACTCAAACCAATTAGTTCAGAAGCTTTTGGATTAGAATAAATAATTATGCTGTCCCCATCATGCACAATTATTCCAACATCAAGATTGTTAAGCAAATCCCGATAACGAGCTTCATTTTCTCGCAAAACAGTTTCAGGCTTTTGAAGTTTGGAAATATCTATAATGGTAATAAAGGCTTGCTCTTTATTTCCTGAAAGAATTCCTGTTAGGAATACATGCACTGTGGTTGCATCGTCTAAAAGTAATTTTACTTCACAGCATTCTTTACTATCCAATCTGAACACATTTTCTAAAAATTGATTAAAAACCGGTTTTGAATCATCTGAAACAAAAAAGCCAAATTCACTGTTTTTTAGTTTTGATCTTTCTTTCCGCAAAAGTTGGGAACCGACAAGATTTAAATCGAGTACTTTACCTGAATTTGTCAGCGTAAAATAGCCCGTAGGTGCAAAATCGTATAAGTCTGAATATTTTTGCAAAGCATTTTCAACCTCATCTTTAGCAAGCATGAGCTCTTCTTTTTGCATCTCCAACTCTATCTGATGAACTTCTAATTCATGGATAAGTTTTGATGTTTCCTCTTCTGAAAGTTTAGGTCTATATTTTGATTCACTTATTCGCTGTAATTCTTCAGCTTTCTGCCTGATAATGTGATGATTTGTGGTTTTATTTTCAATATTTTCCATAAGCGCAATCGATTTAAATACTACTATTTAATTGTTTAAAATTGGAAATTATGCAACCTTTATTAACTATAATCTGTTCTGTTCTGCTAATTCGTTCATAAAAAATTGATTGTTTTTTGCTGTTAAAGTATTTGAAACTGTTTCGGCAATAGCTGGAATATCCTTAAAGACAATCATTATCAATCCTTTTATAGCATCGGCACTTTCTATTTGCTGCACCGTCAAATTGAAAAGATGGAAATTTTCGTTTTCCGCTATTTTTACATTATCAATATGCACCGGTTCAAAACTTAGCACAGCTTTACGAAATGCTTCCCGCAATTCTTGTTTTAACCCTTTCCGTTCCATTACATGAACATTCCAGTTTGCTTTGCATGCTGCAGATTCTAAATATTTTCCGGTTCTCCCGGTAACGTATATAATGTCAACTTCATTATTTACAAATATGCTTGCAGGCGAAAAAAGAGGTAGTGAAATTTGATCCGGAAGGGTCTGTAAATTTTCAACGACCTTGGTTTCCTTTAAAATGTCAATGGTTATTCTTCTTGTTTGGGAAAAGGAATTTGGAAAATTCATGAATCCAAGAGAAACTGATTTAGAAATTCGTTTATAAAACTTCAATTTAGAATTCAATACTTCAAATCCTTTGATACTGCTTGCGATTATTTCGGCAGTTCCAAACATCATTATCGTGCCCTGATTCAGGCTGTAATTAAATAGCATTATGGATATATTTTGTAGTTCTGGCTCCATGTAAATCAGCATATTGTTATTAGTCAATTGGTTTAACTTTGTAAATGAAGAATCTTTGATTACTTTTTGGGGAACAAAAACTGTTAGTTCGCAAATGGAAGTATTTATGCGATAGCTGTCGTTTTCAGGTTTGAAAAATTTATCAATCCGCTCCTGAGAAACGTCCTTTATTACGCTGGAATAAAAAAATCTTTTTTTGGGTTTGTCAATAGATAAAATATCTACATCAGTAGCAAAAATTTGTAATTTAATATTTCGTGGCTTTTTTAATTTAGACAAAACCACATCAAAAACGATTATCAAAGAATACGCTTCTTCCCCGGTGGAATATACCGAACACCAAATTTTTACAGTTTGACCGTCAGAAATTTCTTTTAATATATTGGGGATAATTTCCTCTTTCAGCTTTATCCAAACATCATTATCCCTAAAAAAACTAAAAACCTCTTTTAATAAATCTTTAAAAAGCACTTCAATCTCTTTTTGGTTTTCCTGTAAAAAACGCACATACCTTTGTATTTTATCAATCTGATGTATCCCTTTTCTTCGTTTAATGCGCCGTCTCAAAGTATTTTTATTGTTCATCAAAAAATTAAGTAGAGTTTGTTCCCGCGACACCATACTAATTTTATTAATACTACTTTTAGTTTTGAAAAGGAACTCTGACACTATATTTATTACTGGTAAATAATGAAATACATTAATCCGTTTAGCAGGTAATTTCTTTACGGGAACCACAATATCCGGCACAATCGATTTTATTGAAGTGCGCAGCATATCATCAAACTTTGGTGAAGCTGGATCTTGTACAGCGGCAATGTCATTTTTTTTCACAATGGCTTTCAATCCTAAACTTCCACCTGAACCCATTCTGGTAAGATTAAGTCCAATACTTTTTTCCATACGATCCATAGCCAATGACTCTAAGAAAATAGCCACAGATAATTGAAGGCGACTAGATTCTGTTGGAACAAATAAATGTATCCTTTCGTATACTATTGATAAGCTTATATCGGGTGGAATTACATAAATACAATTGCGTCGTTTTACTTTGAGCGTGTGAGCTGCCTGTAAGACTTTCATTTCCTTCATTCTTAGTGATAATTCTGGAATTATTTTAATATGAGTCGAATCAGTATGTTGAATTGCTGTGAATGACAAGCCGCTGTCGATAGACATATTTTTAAAAAACAAAGCAATTGCTTCTAATCCACCAGCTGACGCTCCAATATCAATAATTGGAAAATCATTGGTGCCGGCTTTCGATAAGCTTAAATTTGATTTCAAATCTAGAACTATACCCTCCCCAAGGCTGATTTGATTCTTTTTTATCATTACAAAATTTGAATTTTTTATAACTATAATTGTTTAGTAAAACGTTCGTATCATACTTATTCTGAATTCTTAATTGACTATTTTGTATGCTTTTGACAGCATTATGATTTTTTTCAAAATAAAAAATGGAATAAAAATGGTTTTCTGGCAACTATTCCACTACTTTTATTTAACACTTGTTTAATTTTTATTTAAAAAAGTTTAAAAAAAAATTAATTTTAAAAATCAATTATCTGCATAAAAAATGTCTCTATATTATTGTTAATCATTTTTAATTAACTGATTAACAACTAATAAAAGTTAAATTTAGTAAAATAAATGCGTTTTTACAAGTAAATTAAAGATTAAAAAAACATAAACAAAATGTAAAGAATTTGCACAAAAAAAGTGTTTGAATCAACAAACACTTTTTTAAATTTTGAAATAAAATTAAATTTCAACCAGCCAAATATGAAGCATTTTTTCCAAATCTGATTGAATAACAGGTTTAGGTAAATAATCATTCATTCCCGCTTCCAGACATTTTTCTTTATCTCTAACCATTATTCCTGCCGTTATCGCAATTATAGGAATATGTTCCGCTCTTTTTATTTGCCTAATTTCAGCAGTTGCTTCGTACCCGTTTTTATTGGGCATTTGGATATCCATTAAAATAATATCAGGTTGCTCTTTTTTATACATTTCTATTGCTTCATTACCATCTTTTGCTTCAATAATGGTGCAATTCGCTATAATACTTTTAACCAATGCTTTAGCCAAAAGCATGTTGACTTTATTGTCTTCTACAATTAAAACCTTTTTGTCCGCCAGCTTGGCAACCAGAAGTAATGCATTGTTTTTATCTCTTTTAGAAAGCAGTTGATGTTTATTCTTTATTTGATTTGTTTTTTTGAATTTTACAATAAAATAAAAGTCGCTACCATCACCGTATTTACTGATAAATTCTAATTTACTGTCCATCAGGGCCAAAAGCTGATTTGAAATCGCTAAACCTAATCCAGTACCTCCAAATTTCCTATTGGTTGAATTGTCTTCCTGAACAAATGAATTAAATATTTTTTCGGTGTTTCCTGATTTTATTCCAACACCCGTATCTTTTACCGAAAATTTGAGAACAGACCATCTCTGATTTAATGTATCCATTTCATCAATATCTAAACGAATTTCTCCAAAGTTGGTAAACTTTATTGCGTTGCTCAAAAGGTTGACCAATATTTGCTTCAATCGCATTGAATCCGCATGAATATATTGTGGCGTATTTTTGTTGATGTTTAGAATTAAATTTATCTTTTTTTGGTCGGCCTGATATTTAAATAAATCAATAACCTGATTAGTTAATTTAAAAAGATTAATTTCTTCATGATTCAACTCTAATTTCCCAGATTCAATTTTGGAAAAATCCAAAACATCATTCACTATTTCCATCAATGAAATTGCAGATTCATTAACGGTTTTCATGTATGCGGATTGATTCTTTTTTAGATTTGATTTTATCAATAAATGTGTAAAACCAATTATTCCGTTAAGTGGTGTTCTAATTTCATGGCTCATATTGGCGAGGAAATAAGTTTTGGCCTTATTGGCGGATTCTGCAAGTTCTTTGGCTTTTACCAGCTCCCTTTCCATTACTTTTTGTTCCGTGATGTCAATAAAACTAATTACGATTTCGTAAATCGCTCCATTAGCATCAATATCAGGATATCCATTGATAAGGAGCCAGACAACATCATTAGTTAGTGGCCGACTCACGCCAATTGTAAGATTCTTAAGTGCTTGTTTTGTAAAAACAATTTGATTTACTGGATACTCTTCTATGGACATAACAGAATTATCTTCATTCAAAAAATTCCAAGTAGGATCATAGGCAATAATCCCTTTTATTTGATTGTCACTTAGTCCTAATAATTCAGCTGCTTTTATATTGTTGACTACAACAGAGGTGTCAGGAGCATGAACGACGATACCTGCATCCAGATTATTTAGCAAACCCCGATATCGTTGCTCACTTTTTAATAAAGCATTATCCGATTCTTTGGCACCCGTAATATCTCGTGAGAGACAAATGAAATGTGTTTCATGTTCATCACTTTCCTTCATGGGTGCGATCGAAAGTTCAAACCAACGCCTGCCGTTATCAAATTGTAATGAATATTGTCGACCGGTAGAATACCCTTTTTCTGACGCTTCTTGAATAGCGGATATACACAAATTTGAAACATCTGGTGGTAACACTTCTGAAAATGATTTTCCTAAAAATACGTCTGGAGATAACGCTAACAAATCATCCCTGCGGAAATGGTAGTTGAAAATTTCTCCTTTTATGTCTACTTCAAACAGTAAATCCGGTATTGCGCCGAGAATCGCTTCCAGTTTTTTGTGAATTTTCCTAAATTCATCTTCTGATTTTTTACGTTTACTTACATCTCGAATTATCGCCACAATACGACCATCAGCAATCATTTTGGCTGTAATCTCAACTGAAATTAATGTCCCATCCTTATGCAACATATTACGCTCAATTAGTGTTTTTTCACCATGAAGTAATTCTTCAATCATAATTGGTCTGGACTTCAACTCATCAATTGCATACAAACTATTTATGTTCTTTGTACACAGTTCTTCTTTAGAATAACCTAACAACAAACAAGCACTTTCATTGACCTCCAATAAATATCCTGAAACATCATTAATAAAAATAGCATCAGAAGCTTGCTCTATCAAACTGCGGTATTTTTCTTCACTGTTTAACAATTGCTCTTTTATATTCTTTAATTCTGTAATTTCAGTTAGAGCACCATTTAAACGAATTGCTTTTCCCGATTCATCCCGCGATATCCAACCCCTATCATAAAATATACCGTACGTGCCATCTGCTTTTTGAAAACGAAATTCATCTGACCATAGATTTGTAGTTCCGACATAGCAATCTGCTAATTTTTTGATAACTCTTTCTCTATCATCCGGATGAACTTTAGAACGCCATAACGCGGTATTCTTAACTCCATTAGGTTCACGGCCGCGAAACCCTATAAGATCTGCAAATGTTTTATTATTCCAGCTTTCTCCTGTTATCAAATCCACTTCAAAAACAGCGTCATTGGTAGCTGCAGAAATCATTTCGAATCGTTCGTTAGCTCTTTTTATTTTTGCTTCGACTTTTTTTCTTTCCGTAAGATCAATTCCCATTCCTAACAAGCACCTTTTACCTTCATAATCAATTAATTGATAACTAATATAATACGAAATTTTATTTTTATTTTTGGTAAATAAATCCACCTCTATATCTGATAAATTCTTCTCAAAAACTTCTTTTAATGTTTCCCTGATTCTTTCTTTATCTGCTATATCATAAAAATCAGTTGGACTCATTTGAGAAATTTCGTCATTGTTATAGCCTGTAACCTCCTCAAAATTTTTATTCCATTTTACAAAATTTCCAGATTCGTCGTAGAGATAAAAAATTCCTGGAAGATTATTGATGATCGATTCTGATAGTTTTTTCTCTCTTAGAATTATCGATTCGGCAGTTTTGCGTTCCGTAATATCAGTTATGGTGCCAATGTAGCCTACTATTTCGTTTTTTACATTATGTTCAGGTACAGCCTGTCCCATTACCCAGGCAACAGAGCCGTCCTGACGCACAAATCGATATTCTGATAGTGAATTTTGTTGGTTTGTTGTGGCATTTTCCCATCCTTTTAATATTGAATTTTTATCTTCTTCATGAACTGCTTTAAGCCAACCGTTTCCTAAAGCTTCCTGTAAAGACAAACCTGAAATTTGACACCAATGTGGATTTACGTAAGTGGTCAGCCCGTTTACATCGGTTCTAAAAATTCCGACCGCGGATACTTCCGTAAGCATGTGGTAGCGTTGTTCGCTTTCAACTACTGCTTCTTCAGCCTTTTTTCGTAACGCTTCTCTTTCAAAAATTTCTAATGCAAAAGCTACATCCTCAGTTGCTTCTTCTAATAGTGCAATTTCTTCCGCATCGAAAAAGTTTTTTTCATTGGAATAAAAAGAAAATACGCCAATTACCTTTCCGAATTTTTTTATTGGCACTGCAATCGATGACATATAACCGCGTTCCATTGCTTCTTTTCGCCAAGGCTGCATCATTGCATCGTTTTCAACATCATTGCAAACAACCCATCGTCCTTCTCGCATTGCCGTACCACCCGGACCTCTTCCCTCAGGAATGTCCTCAGCGTAAATGGTTTTTATTATGGATAAATAGTCATTGCTTTCACCTCCAATCATTTCAGGAATTAGTTTTTTAGTCCCTTCATTAATAATTCCAATCCATGCCATCCTAAACTTCCCAAAATCTACAGCTATGTTACACGCTTCTCGAAAAAGGGTTTCTTCATCAGTTGTACGAACAATCATTTGGTTAATCTGACTGATGAATAAATAAAGTCGGTTTGCTTTGATGAGTTTTTGATCTGCTGTAATACGTTCGGTAATATCGGTAACAATTCCGTGACAAATCACAGTTCCTTCCGCTTCAATTACCGGTAACGAATTCACGGCATGCCATACTAACCCTTTTTTTGGATGAAAATAACGGTATTCGCATTTGAGAGGAACTAATTTCGATTTTGTTACGGTAATACTTTCCATCACGAAATCCAAATCAGATGGATGAATCAGTTCAAAAATTTTATCTGCATCGTTCTCAATTTCTTTAAAAGTAAAGCCAAAAATTTCCTCAACAGCATTGCTGGCATACGGATAACTTAAGATTCCATCTTTATTTTGACGCATCGAATAGATTAATCCTGGCGAAGCGTCGGCAATTAAAGCAAACTTATTCCTTTCATTTAGTAAAGTTTCATTTGCTTTTTTGCTCTCCGTTATATCTTTTACAAACCCTAGAAAACGATTCTCTGAGATTTTTACTGCCTCAACAGACAGGTTTATAATACTGCCGTTTTTATGAATAGCTTTAAGTTCTCCTTTTAAATTACCGTTTTTTACAAGAATTTTAAATTGTTTTTCGGTATGCTTTAGTGTTTCAGGTAATAATAAATCCCCATATTTTGTGGCTAAAAGCTCTTCTTTTGAGAAACCGGTTATCAAAGTTGCAGCTGGATTCACCTCTAAATAATATCCGCCTTCACCTACAAGAAAAACACCGTCCGGGGCGTTTTCTATATAATTTTTAAATTTAGCGTTACTTTCCTCTTCTATTAATTTAGCATTAAGTACAAGTTCAACCTGTTCTTTAACTTTTAAAGTTTCTTCAATTTGCTTGTTAAAAGTAACATCCTGAATAGTACCCCTAAATGCTATAACTTTGCCATTGGAATCTGACATTGGAAAAACAATAATTTTGAACCACTTTATTCTATTATCTGAAAATAGTGCTGATTGCTCAAACTCAAAAGATTCATTATCAATTATTGCCTTGTCAATTTTATTATGAAATGATATAATGTCCGCTTTTGTGAAACAACTCAGATAATCCTCATGTAAATTTTGTTTAAGGTTTTTTTCAATTTCATAAATACCATCCAAATCCTTAGACCTAATCCTTTTTTTATAGGTAAAATTGAATTCCCAACTTCCTATCTCATCATTTTTTTTCGCGTCGCATAATAATTCACCGTCCGCTTTTAAATTTTCGTGAGTTTCTCTAAAAGAAATAATTTCTCTTCCAGTTGCATAAATATTTTCAGAATAAATTATGTTTGCGGTCCATTGAATACTGACAAAATCCCCATTTTTTTTCAGAAATCTATTTTCATAATTGATGGAAGGTTTTCCTATTGAAAGACTTTTAATTTCTTTTAATGATTTTTCAAGATCATCAGGGTGTAATAAATCAATTAAAGAATTGTTTAATAATTCTTCTTTGGAATATCCTAAAATTTTCAAAAAAGCGGGGTTAATCTCTTTGAAAAAAGCATCGGTTCCAACAATGTAAACTAAATCATTGGATTCTTCTGTCAAAAATTTGAAACTAGATAATGAAGCTTCTTTTTCTACTAATCGCTTTATTTGTAATTCTTGATCTTTTGTTTTTTGGAGTAGATCTTCATAAGATAGTTTGGCTTTCTTCATACTCTTTAGGTTCAGATAAGTAATAAAGGTAGTAAATTATAAGAATATACAAAAAATCTTAAACATTTTAAAGCGCATTGAAAAATTTGACAATACAATTTTCGAGTCTGTCATATAAAGATTCAACAATAAAATCAGTGTCTCCTTGATGCCGTAAACAACAAAAACCGAAACTTTTATTTCGGTTTTTGTTGTTTATTACAAGTTTTAAATTTATCGCTTTTTTTTAAAGTTTTTCTTCACGATTCCAAAAACGATGCTCGCCCATAGCTGCTATAAAAGATTTTGTAAAGTCGCCATCTTCTTTATTTGCATTTAAAACAATTCCTTCTGCATTTTCATCGCCATTCAATACCGATTTGACATTTGTTTCAGTAAAAATCGCAGAATCGTTTGCTCCAATAACTTTACAATGTTTAAAAGCTTCATTGATAAATTCAATTACTTCTGGTCTTGAACTTAAGAACCCCATGTTTTTTCCACCGGGAATATACACCGCATCAAATAAAACTGAGGCAGCAATCAGGAAACTTTGATCTACTTTAACTTCACTTCCGTCGTTAGTTTTTATAACTCCTAAATGTGGTGCTATAATTTTTATAGTCGCTCCTTCTTTGTTTAATGCTGCTTTCATTGCATTAATAGCGGCTGTGTCAACTCCTTCCGAACATAAAAAAGCGACCTGTCGTGTTGCTATCGTTTTAGACAAAGTCTTGTTTTTAAGCATACTCAAAGCATCCGAAGACGTAACGCTTTGGTCTACTTTTTTAGATTCATATTTTTGTTTATCCGCATCAGCACCAACGCCATGATTCATAGGTTTTTCTGGACTTATAGGAACTTTAAGCCCTAAACCTTCGGCTACTTTCGTTGCCAAAATTGTGTCTATTTGTGACAACAATCCTAGCATACGGATTTGTATTGCTTCGGTTTCCAGTTTACCCAATTCAAAACGCAAAGCATTTATAATGTGATTTTTTTCTGTTTGCGTCTGACTGTTAAAAAATAAGGTTGCTTGCCCAAAATGATCCGAAAAACTTTCACTGCGATCCCGTACTTTATGAGCATCTATCCTCTCATTGAAACTGCTAAAACCACCTTCATCAATTTTTGCCTGAAAAGGGCAACCTCCACCAAGTGAATTGGGGTGATAACTAACCCGACCCACATTAATTTCCTGACGCATGTGGCCGTCACGTTGATTATTGTGCATCGGCGCAATAGTTCTATTGATAGGAATTTCATGAAAATTAGGGCTTCCTAAACGGGATAATTGGGTATCCGTGTAAGAAAACAAACGCCCTTGCAACAATGGATCATTTGTAAAATCGATTCCGGGAACGATGTGAGCCGGGTGAAAAGCTACTTGCTCCGTTTCAGCGAAAAAATTGTCAGGATTACGATTCAGCACCATTTTTCCAATTAAGGTAACCGGAACCAATTCTTCAGGAACAAGCTTGGTTGAATCTAATAAATCAAAATCAAATTTATGCTCATCAGCTTCCGGAATCAGCTGTACTCCTAATTCCCATTCCGGATAATTCTCACTTTCGATGGCTTCCCACAAATCCTGACGATGAAAATCAGAATTTTTTCCGGATATTTTTTGAGCTTCATCCCACACGACTGCATGTGTTCCTAATTTGGGTTTCCAATGGAATTTTACAAAATGCGATTCGTTTTTGTCATTTATAAAACGAAAAGTATGCACACCAAAACCTTCCATCATACGCAAACTTCTCGGAATCGCCCTGTCTGACATTACCCACATAATAGTATGCATCGTTTCTGGCATCAGGGAAATAAAATCCCAAAAAGTATCATGAGCAGAGGCCGCTTGCGGCATTTCGTTATTCGGTTCTGGTTTTACGGCATGAATTAAATCCGGAAATTTTATGGCATCCTGAATGAAAAACACAGGCACATTATTTCCAACAAGATCATAATTGCCTTGCTCTGTGTAAAATTTAACTGCAAATCCTCGAATATCTCGTGCTAAATCCGTGGAACCTCTTGAGCCCGCAACGGTAGAAAACCGGGTAAAAACTGGAGTTTTAAGGCCAGGATCCTGAAGAAATCCTGCTTTAGTATATTTCTCCATTGACTCATAGACCTGAAAATAACCATGCGCAGCTGAACCTCTGGCATGAACAATTCTTTCCGGTATTCTTTCATGGTCAAAATGAGTTGTTTTTTCTCTTAAGATAAAATCTTCCAATAACGATGGTCCACGCTCCCCTGCTTTAAGGGAATTGGTATCATCATTAATTTTAAGTCCTTGATCTGTGGTCATCATCTGATCAGTAGCATCGGATTTATTGACTTCTAAATCCTGTTGTTTCCTATTTTCAGAATCCTGCGCATTTTTTTTTACGTTTTCCATTTCAATAGTTTTTTAAGGTTTTTTAATTCTTATAAATTTACACTTTTAAACAATGATTCTTTTACACAATTCCAAGTTAAATTTGTGTTTTTATTAAATTAACAAATTACTAATCAATCATTTACACCTAATTTACAAATTATTCTAAAAACTAACAGTTACAATTCCATGTATATTCTAAAATAAATTTTAATCCAAAGATCACAACCATCTTTAATTTTAAAAGAAATGTAATTCGTGAAAAATTAATTTCCCTGCCTCTTCTTGTTTTCATCGATGAACAAAAAATAATTGTGGTATATATTTTGAATATGAACTAGGAGAAAACAATTTAATTTTTTGAAACCAACTGCCATTACTAATCTATATTACTGATTTACACTAATTAATTATCTATATTTAAAAGTGCTTAAAAAAAATTAACAAAACATTAATTGACATTTGTATATACAACTATAAAATGTGTTACATTTGTACCAACAAATTACATATATACAAATATGAAAATTGAAGAAATTTTAAAATCGACTGTTCAAATGAATAATTCAAAAAAAATTATTCTGAATGTTTTGTATACACAAAATGTAGTAACAGAAAATTTTAACGAAATATTAAAACCTCATGAAATCTCAGGAGAGCAATATAATGTACTCCGAATATTAAGAGGTCAAAAAGGAAATCCGGCGAACATGTGCGTTATTCAAGAACGAATGCTAGCCAAAACAAGTAACACTACTCGATTAGTAGATAAATTACTGTTAAAAGAATTAGTCACCAGAAAAGTATGTCCTGAAAATAGAAGGAAAATAGAAGTGCAAATTACTGAAAAAGGATTACATGTTCTAAAGGAATTAGATCCGAAAGTGATTGCCCACGAAGAATTTTTTTCAAAGAATTTAAGTTCTGAAGAAATTGTTCAATTAAATCAATTATTAGAAAAATATAGAAACCAATAAATAGTCAATATAATATGAATACTTTTTTAGAAAATCAAAATTGGAGATACGCAACGAAAAAATTCGATGCAACAAAAAAAATAACAAATGAAGATTTAAGCACGTTGAAAGAAGCGATTCGCTTAAGCGCTTCATCTTACGGATTACAACCTTACAAAATCATTATTGTTGAAAATCCTGAATTAAGAGCACAACTTCAAGCTGCTGCTTATGGTCAAGCCCAAGTAGTAGATGCTTCCCACTTAATTGTTTTTGCTAATGAAATCAATTTTGGTGAAGAAGGAATTGTAAACTTCTCCAAAAACATGAGTGAAACAAGAGGAATTCCCTTAGAAAGTATTCAAGGATACGTGGAATATATGAAATCTAACATTATAACTCTTTCTGAAGAAACAAGAAACATCTGGTCAGCAAAACAAACTTATTTAGCCCTAGGAAACTTATTAAACGTGGCCGCTGAACTTAAAATAGATACTACGCCAATGGAAGGTTTTGCTCCTGCTCAAGTTAATGAAATATTAGGACTTGACAAATTAGGATTGAACGCTTCCTTACTGGTAACTCTGGGCTACAGACATGATGAGGATGCAACCCAACATTACAAAAAAGTTAGAAAATCAAACGAAGAATTATTTATCACACTATAATTAGTAATCCAATTTAACACTCAAACAAATGAAAAATTTAAAATCTATCGCATTAGCATTAGTAGTAGTTCTATCTGCCATGTCAGTAACCGCTCAAACTAAAAAAATTAACACTTCAGCAAGTACTATAAACTGGGTTGGAAAAAAAGTAACGGGAGCGCATGAAGGAACTATAAACCTGAAAGATGGTGCTTTAGTTTTCAAAGGAAAAAAATTAGTGGGTGGTACATTCAATGTAGACATGAACTCTATCGTAGTTACTGATTTGAAAGCAGGTCAAGGTAAAGAAAAATTAGAAGGTCACTTGAAAGCTGATGATTTTTTTGGAACAGATAAATTTGCCACTGCAACTTTAGTTTTCAAAAAAATAGTTGCTAAAGCAAAAAACTTATATACTGTAACTAGTGATTTAACAATCAAAGGAATTACTAAACCAGTTATTTTCGATCTTGCAACAACTGCAAATACAGCTACTACCAATGTAAAAATTGACAGAACAAAATACGATATTAAATATGGTTCTGGAAGTTTCTTCGACAGCTTAGGAGACAAAGCTATCAATGACGATTTCAATTTAGCAGTAGCTTTGAAATTCTAATTTGATTCTAAAATAAAAATATCAGCTCCAACAAGAAATTGTTGGGGTTTTGTTTTTAAAGGTTTTCAGCTAAAAATATTTATTTAACAAAAAATCTTCCATTTTTAAATTTTTTAACGAATTATATTTTTGAATAATCAAATTTCATTTCTATATTTGCTGTAACAAAATAAAACATGAAAACAATTTTTAACAACGCTTGGTGGTGGAACAATTTACGTCAGTCGTCGTGAACTAAGCTTCTATAGTATTATTAAAACTACATATAAAAAAGGCTTGTCATCACGACAGGCCTTTTTTTTGTGCCCATTTTACCTTTACACACAACATAAAAAACATAGAAATTGAAATCATTTACCTTTAATACCAATTACAAACAAATTTTGGCTGATACAATAACTCCTGTGAGTGTGTATTTCAAAATTAGGGATAAATTTCCAAATAGTCTTCTGCTGGAAAGCAGCGATTATCATGGCAATGACAACAGTTTCTCCTACATCTGCTGCAATCCGATTGCTTCCATCAAAATAGAAAATGAAATCATTTATAAGACTTTCCCCGACGGAAGTGTTGAGAAAATAAATATTGACGCCAGTACCGATATTCCTGACGTGATTCAAGAATTTTCAAGTCAGTTCAAATCGGAGAAAAACAATTTTAAATTCATCAACAATGGACTTTTTGGATATATTTCGTACGATGCTGTTCGGTATTTTGAAAAAGTGAATATTGCCAAAAAAGAAAACAGTAACACCATTCCGGATGTGTACTATGCTGTTTACCAAAATATAATTGCCATTAATCATTTCAAAAATGAAGCCTATATTTTCTGTCACAGTTTAGACGGAAGAAACAACATTTCAGAAATCGAACAATTATTACAATCTCGAAACATTGCTTCTTATAAATTTTCTAAAGAAGGAGAAGGATTTTCCAATCTAACTGACGAAGAATTCAAGCATAATGTGGTTTTGGCCAAAAAACATTGTTTTAGAGGTGATGTATTTCAATTGGTTTTATCCAGAAGATTTACACAAGGTTTCAAAGGCGATGAATTCAATGTTTACAGAGCGTTGAGAAGCATTAATCCTTCGCCATATTTATTCTTTTTTGATTACGGTGATTTTAAAATATTTGGTTCTTCACCCGAAGCCCAAATTATTGTAAAAGACCGTAAAGCTGAAATTCATCCTATTGCAGGAACTTTCAAACGTACGGGTGATGATGAAAAAGATGCTATTCTTGCCAAACAATTATCCGAGGACAAAAAAGAAAATAGTGAACATGTGATGTTAGTGGATTTAGCCAGAAATGATTTGAGTAGAAACGGCCACAATGTAAATGTAGAAAAATACAGAGAAGTACAGTTCTTTTCACACGTAATACACTTGGTTTCAAAAGTAACTGGACATTTACATGAAAAAGCTTCTACGATGCAGGTTGTAGCCGATACTTTTCCCGCAGGAACATTAAGCGGTGCGCCAAAACACAGAGCGATGCAACTGATTGAGGAGTATGAAAAAACAAATAGAAACTTTTACGGCGGTGCCATTGGTTTTATGGATTTTGAAGGTGATTTTAATCACGCGATTATGATTCGGACGTTCCTGAGCAAAAATCACCAGTTACATTCTCAAGCTGGAGCAGGAATTGTCGCTAATTCCGATGAAGAAAGTGAAATGCAGGAAGTATACAATAAATTGAGAGCGTTGAATGCGGCTTTGGATTTAGCGGAAACAATATAAATCCCCTCCCCGACCCTCCCCAAAGGGAAGGGAGCCAAATCTAAAAAATAAGCAACTTATGAAGTTGTAACTAAAAATAACAAATAAAAAACCTATTTACCCCAATAGGTGCTCCCCTCCTTCGGAGGGGTTGGGGGAGGAACATGAAAAAAATACTAGTCATAGACAATTACGATAGCTTCACTTATAATTTAGTGCATTATCTGGAAGATTTAGATTGTGAAGTAACCGTTTACAGAAACGATGAATTTGATATTGACGAAATTGCAGTTTTCGATAAAATTCTTCTTTCTCCGGGACCAGGAATTCCGGATGAAGCAGGATTATTGAAAGACGTAATTCGGAAATACGGACCAACCAAAAGTATTTTTGGTGTTTGTTTGGGTCAACAAGCAATTGGTGAAGTTTACGGCGGAACGCTTTCCAACTTAGATAAAGTTTACCATGGTGTAGCAACAATGGTAAAAACTGTGGTTGATAACGAGCTTTTATTCGAAGGATTAGGAAATGAATTTGAAGTAGGACGCTATCATTCTTGGGTAGTTAACACCAATTTACCTGATATATTGGAAGCAACTTCATTCGACGAAAATGGTCAAGTGATGTCGTTGCGTCACAAAATATACGATGTGCGCGGTGTACAATTTCATCCGGAAAGTGTGTTAACCCCAAATGGGAAAAAGATATTAGAGAATTGGGTGAAGCATTAGTCATAATGTCAAATGTCATAATGTCGATAGACTTTAAGACCTCGGACTTTCAACTTTAAGACATATTTAAAAAATGAAAAATATATTAAACAGATTAATTAATCACGAAATACTTTCAAAAGAGGAAGCAAAAAATGTATTGATTAATATCTCCAACGGAAATTATAACACCAGTCAGATTGCTTCTTTTCTTACCGTATACATGATGCGAAGCGTTAGTATAGAAGAGCTTGAGGGATTTCGTGAAGCGCTGCTGGAATTGTGTATTCGTGTCGATTTATCCGCTTACAATACCATCGATTTGTGTGGAACTGGCGGTGATGGAAAAGATACCTTTAATATTTCAACTTTGGCTTCATTTGTAGCTGCTGGAGCGGGAATTAAAGTAGCCAAACACGGAAATTACGGAGTTTCCTCCATTTCAGGCTCCAGTAATGTGATGGAGAAACTTGGAATCAAATTCAGTAATGACACTGATTTTCTGGAAAAATGTATCGATAAAGCAGGGATTTGTATTTTACACGCTCCATTATTTCACCCAGCTATGAAAAATGTGGGACCAATACGTAAAGAATTGGCAGTAAAAACATTCTTCAATATGTTGGGACCAATGGTAAATCCATCGTTTCCGAAAAACCAATTGGTCGGTGTTTTCAATTTAGAACTGGCCAGAATGTATGCGTATTTGTACCAAAATACAGATACTAATTTCACCATCTTACATTCGCTTGACGGCTATGACGAAGTTTCGTTGACAGGACCTACAAAAACAATCACCAGTTCCATGGAGGGAATGCTAAACCCAGAAGATTTTGGTGTTCGTCTTTTGCTGCAAAGCGAAATAGAAGGCGGAACAACCATCGAGGAATCAGCTCAAATGTTTACTAATATCATTTCTGGAAAAGGAAATGAAGCGCAAAATAATGTGGTTTGTGCCAATGCGGCCATGGCCATTGCAACGGTTACAAAATGTTCTCCCTTAGAAGGATTTCAAATAGCAAAGGAAAGTTTATTATCCGGAAAAGGACTTGTAGCTTTGAAAAAATTGAAAGATTTAAGTAAATAAAATAGTTTAAAATTCAAGATTTAAAGTTGTTGGAATTTCTAATGGCTTTAGAAAACGTTAAATTAAAAAAAATGAACATCCTAGATAAAATCATAGTTGACAAAAAAAGAGAAGTCATTCTCAAGAAATCCATTATTCCCGTTTCGCAATTGGAAGCTTCTGTTTTCTTTGAAAAAAAGACTATTTCTTTGAGCGATAATTTAAAAAACAGCACATCAGGAATTATTGCTGAACACAAACGTCGTTCGCCATCCAAAGCAGAAATAAATTATAATTTTACAGTGGAAGAAGTGACAAAAGGCTATGAAAATGCTGGTGCTTGTGGAATTTCGGTATTGACGGATGGTAAGTATTTCGGTGGTTCGTTGGACGATTTACTTTTGGCAAGAGCCACAGTGAAAATTCCATTATTACGAAAAGAATTCATTGTTGATGAATACCAAATTTTGGAAGCTAAAGCACATGGAGCTGATTTAATTTTACTAATTGCTGCGGTTTTAACAAGGGACGAAATTAAATCTTTATCTGAATTTGCTAAAAGTTTGGGATTGGAAGTTTTACTGGAAATTCACAATCAGGAAGAACTGGAAAAATCGATTATGCCCACATTGGATATGATTGGTGTAAACAACAGAAATCTAAAAACATTCGAAGTGAGTTTGGATTTCAGCAAGCAATTAGCAGATAAAATTCCAAATGACTTTGTAAAAGTTTCTGAAAGTGGGATTTCATCTATTGAAGCGATAAATGAATTAAAACCTTTTGGTTACAAAGGATTTTTAATTGGAGAAAACTTTATGAAAACGGATAATGCCGGTAAAGCAGCAACGGAATTTATTCAACAATTAGCCCCCTAACCCCCGAAGGGGGAACTAGCAACTAATAAATATATTTAGTTATTATGCAATCATCTTCAGTAAACATTTCCACAAAAACTAATCCAGTTTCGGCTCCCTTCCTTTCGGGGAGGGCTGGGGTGGGGATTAAAATCTGCGGCATGAAATATCCCGATAATATAATCGAAATAGGGTCGCTCCTACCCGATTATATGGGATTTATATTCTGGGAGAAATCAGCTCGATATTTTGATGGTGTAATTCCAAATTTACCAAAATCGATTAAAAAAGTAGGTGTTTTTGTCAATGCTACACAAGACGAAATTCTTGAAAAAATTGCAAAATATGATTTGCAAGCCGTTCAACTTCATGGCGACGAATCGGTTGAATTTTGCCAAGAATTAAAAGAGAATGTAAAAAAAATTCAAATTGAAATTATAAAAGTTTTTTCGGTAGACGATTCTTTTGATTTTGAGGTATTGAAACCATTTGAAACCATTTGTGATTATTTTCTTTTTGATACTAAAGGAAAATTACCCGGCGGAAACGGAACCACATTCGACTGGAAAGTATTAGAAAAGTATCCTTCAAGCAAACCGTTCTTCCTAAGTGGCGGAATCGGAATTAATGAAATGGAAGCGGTGAAAGAAATAGCAAAAACCAATTTACCCCTTTACGCGATTGATGTAAACAGTAAATTTGAAATAGAACCCGGATTAAAAAACATACAATTATGTAGAGAAATTGCAATGCAACGTCTCTAACCAAAAAAATAAAAAAATAAAATTATGTCATACAACGTCAACGAAAAAGGCTATTACGGAGAATTTGGAGGTGCGTTCATTCCTGAAATGTTATATCCCAATGTCGAAGAATTACGTCAAAATTATTTAAAAATCACAGCTGAACCAGAATTTCAAGCTGAATTTGACGCTTTGCTAAAAGATTATGCAGGTCGTCCTACGCCTCTTTATTTTGCAAAACGGCTTTCTGAACAATACAACACCAAAATCTATCTGAAAAGAGAAGATTTGTGTCATACTGGTGCGCATAAAATTAACAATACTATCGGACAAATTCTTTTGGCAAAACGTTTAGGCAAAACCAGAATCATTGCCGAAACAGGTGCTGGTCAACATGGCGTAGCTACAGCAACTGTCTGTGCGCTTATGGGATTAGAATGCATCGTTTATATGGGAGAAATCGATATTAAACGTCAGGCGCCAAATGTGGCTCGTATGAAAATGTTAGGTGCTGAAGTTCGTCCCGCGCTTTCAGGTTCAAAAACCTTAAAAGATGCCACAAACGAAGCTATTAGGGACTGGATTAACAATCCCGTTGACACCTATTACATTATCGGCTCTGTCGTGGGACCGCACCCCTATCCGGATATGGTGGCACGTTTTCAAAGTGTTATTTCGAAGGAAATTAAGGAACAATTACTGGAAAAAGAAGGACGTGAAAACCCGGATTATGTAATTGCTTGTGTAGGTGGCGGAAGCAACGCAGCCGGAACTTATTACCATTTTTTAGAAAATGAAGACGTGAATATCATTGCCGTCGAAGCCGCAGGCTTAGGTGTCGATTCTGGCGAAAGTGCCGCAACTTCAGCCTTAGGAAAAGTAGGGGTTATTCACGGAAGTAAAACACTGTTGATGCAAACTACTGATGGCCAAATCACCGAACCGTATTCCATTTCGGCAGGACTTGATTATCCTGGTGTTGGGCCAATGCACGCTAATTTATTCGTTACCGGAAGAGCACAATTCATCTCGATTACGGATGAACAAGCCATGCAATGGGGATTAAAATTATCTAAAATGGAAGGGCTTATTCCCGCCATCGAAAGTGCGCATGCTTTTGCCGTTCTCGACGAAATGAAATTCAAGCCAGAAGATATCGTAGTCATCAATCTTTCCGGTCGTGGCGACAAAGATTTGAATACCTACATCGATTATTTTAAATTATAAGTTATGTTTACCCCGTATTTATTTCAGAGTTTATCCCGTATTAATTTCGGGGTTTATCCCGTATTTATTTCGGGACGTTACCGCGCTTTCACTAGCGTTTCAGCGAGGTCAGGCTTTACGTTGCAATCTTTTTTATCTCGTTAAAAAACGAGATAAAAAAGGATTTCCACTTTAATCCTTAACGCAAACCCTGCAATAAAAAATAACGTTCAATTCACATTTTTCAAAATAGAAACTATGGAAAAATTATTCGCTTACGGCAGTTTACAAAATGAGGACATACAAAAAGATCTTTTTGGACGTATTCTTGAGGGAACTCCTGAAACATTGATTGGTTACATCGTGAAAGAAATCCAAATTGAAGAAGAATTTGGAATAGTCCATTATCCCATTATTACGGAAACCCAAAAATCGGAGGATACCATCAACGGAATGGTCTACAATGTTTCGCCACAAGAACTTCGCCAAACAGATTTATATGAAGGATTGCATTACAGACGCGTTGAAGTACAGTTGCAATCCAACCAAAAAGCGTGGGCATACAGTGCCGCTATCTAAACTTTCAAATTAAAACTAGAAGGCAAAAAAAATTGAAAATAGAATAAAAAACACAACAATGAACAGAATAAATCAGAAATTACAAGAAACTAAAAAGATACTTTCCATCTACTTTTCGGCTGGATATCCTAACTTAAATGATACGGTACAAATCATTCAGGATTTAGAAAAAAGCGGTATCGATATGATTGAAATCGGGTTGCCGTTCAGCGATCCATTGGCCGATGGACCAACGATTCAGGCCAGTTCAACACAAGCATTGCATAACGGAATGACAACACAAGTTTTGTTTGACCAGTTAAAAGATATTCGCAAAACAGTTTCAATTCCTTTAATAATTATGGGTTATTTCAACCCAATGTTACAATACGGAATAGAGAATTTTTGTCAGAAATGTGCAGAGATTGGTATAGACGGATTAATTATTCCTGATCTTCCCGTTGATGTCTATGCCGATGAATACAAAACCACTTTCGAGAAATACGGATTAAAAAATATATTCTTGATTACGCCACAAACATCCGTTGAACGCATCCATTTTATTGACAGCGTATCCGATGGATTTATCTATATGGTAAGTTCCGCGAGTGTTACGGGATCACAAACTGGTTTTGGAAGCGCTCAAGAAGAATATTTCAAACGCATTGCTGACATGAATCTAAAAAATCCACAAGTAATAGGTTTTGGAATCAACAATAAGGAAACATTCAACCAAGCTACACAATTTGCCAAAGGAGCAATTATTGGTAGTGCTTTTATCCAGCATTTAACCGAAAACGGAACTGGAAAAATCAAAGAATTTGTGAAAGCGATTCGATAATAAAAATATCATTTTCTATAAATCAAACGGCGTTTAAAGTTAATTTAGATGCCGTTTTTTTGTGGTTTAAACAATTGTACATCTTGTTATTTATAAGATTACTTTTATATATTAGCGAAATCAATGAGAATGAGGTTTATCAAACCTATCGACCCAAATTTGGGGTGATAGGTAGCAAAACGTCAGACCAATACACTTGTTAGGCGTCATATTTCAATAATACGCATCCAAATAATTGACTATGAAACAATCATTGCTTAAAACGTTAACCATCACTATAAGTCTTGCAATTTATATTTATTCGTTCACTTTTGACGCGTTTTCATATAATTATCAGGGCATGAATAATATGTCATCTTTGGAAGCTTTTTTAATGGGAAGTATCGCGGTACTTGGTGGTGGAACTTATGAATGGCTTATTTGGTTAGCAAACCCACTATGTTTTATCGCAATTTTATGTTTAATGTTTGACAAAAAAATTGCACTTCACTTTGCGTCAGTTTCAATAATACTTTCCCTGTCGTTTTTGTCTTCAAACACAATTTTAGCAGCAGAAAGTGGAACAAGAGGTGCAATCCTTTCCATTAAGTCGGGATACTATATTTGGTTATCGAGCATTGTGATTTTGACTATAGGCTTATATTTCTACTTCAAAAATCATCAAGAAATAAAATATGAAGATTAATATAACGCCTAACACTTGCTTACAAGAGATTTGGGTAATTGGCTTAATTGGAAAATGGTTTTGTGTATGGAATTTTTGTGACAACCGAAAGATAAATCTTTATTTAAACCAAAACCTCTTGTTTCAAGAGACGTTAGCGTAAACCCAGCTCCGCACAGTGTTCTTCTAAAAAAATAAATTTCTCGTTAATGCTGCGCAAATGTCTCTGACTTTGCGCAATTTCCCAAACTTAATAGGAAAACTAAAACGCCATAAAGTCTCTGACTTTCATTAACTTAAATTTAAAAACACAAACAAGTCATTAAAATCGTTATTTTTATATTAAAAATACGTCAAGATGAAAGAAGGTTATGTAGTTCGAGATCAGACTTTACCACATTATATAACGGCAACAGTTGTGGACTGGATAGATATTTTTACTAGGCAAACTTACAGAGACAGTGTAATAGAATCTTTGGATTACTGCATAAAAAACAAAGCAATGATCTTGTATGGCTATGTTATTATGAGCAATCACATTCATTTAATTATTCAATCGGAGGACGGGAAATTATCAGATTTGATAAGAGATTTCAAAAAATTCACTGCGAAAAACATTTTGGATAAAATAGAAGCCGTACCGGAAAGCCGAAAAGAATGGATGCTGGAACGTTTCAAATTGGCAGCAGAAAAGCATACAAGAAACCAAAATTATCAATTTTGGCAATACGGAAATCATGCAGAAGAAATTTATAACGATAAATTCATGTGGTCAAAATTAGATTACATTCATCTGAATCCAGTAAGACCTGGTTTAGTTGAAAAGGCTTCACACTATATTTATTCCAGCGCAAGCAATTACATAAATGATAATGGACTGCTACAAATAGAAAAAGCAGATAATCCTATAATTAACGTTTTAGATTCGAATGCTTTTGTAAAATACATTCAGCAATGAAATAGACACAAGTCTGGAGACTTATTAAGGTTTACAAGATTTAATATTATTTCTAATTAGCTAAAAGTCCCGAACTTTTATGACGCTACCTAATTTAAACAGATATTGAAAATTGCGCAAAGTCAGAGACATTTGCGCAGCATACACAACATATAATTTAGAAAGCAAGATTAAAATAGCATTCAAAAGTCAGAGGCTTTTATGACGCAAATAATTTAAAATAGATACTGAAAATTGCGCAAAGTCAGAGACATTTGCGCAGCATAGACAATATATAATTTAGAAAGCAAGATTAAAAATAGCATTCAAAAGTCAGAGACTTTTATGACAAAAATAATTTAAAACAGATACTAAAAATTGCGCAAAGTCAGAGACATTTGCGCAGCATTCATGACAAACACTTCCACTCCGCAACATATTCTTCTAAAAAATAAATACATTCTATAATGCAGATTTTTCAAAATTTAAAGTTTGTTTTGTACTTTTAGAGCACACGAACTAACCAAAAAAACTCAAAGCAAAATAAATGAAATATCACTTTAGAAAAGCGAAACTGTCTGAAATAACTCCAATATGGGAAATTTTACAACAAGCTATACAACGCAGAAAAGAAGATGGCAGCACGCAATGGCAAGACGGCTATCCAAATCCAAATGTCGTGCAAAAAGATATTGAAAAAGGGGAAGGATTTGTTTTATTAGACGGAGAAACTATCATCGGTTATAGTGCGGTACTAATCAAGGACGAACCTGCCTATGACAAAATTGAAGGAAACTGGCTAACGAACGGTGATTTTATAGTAGTGCATCGCGTCGCCATTTCCGAAAAGTATTTGGGTAAAGGCTTCGCTAAAATCATACTCAAACGCATCGAAGATTTTGCGGTAAGCAACAACATTTACAGCATAAAAGCAGACACCAATTTTGACAACATCGCAATGATGAAAATTTTTGAAGGTTCGGGTTATACGTATTGTGGTGAGGTCTATTTCAGAGGAAGTTCCAGAAAAGCATATGAAAAAGTCTTAATTGAACAGGAGTAATTGTAATTATAAAATTTTAGAATAAAAAAACTGCAAATTCGCTAATAAAAATAGTCAGCTACTGTTTTTATTAGCGAATTTGCAGTTTTTTTTAAAAACAAAATGTCTTAAACTACAGCTTCTTCTTCAGTAATCGCTTCAAATTCCATGTGATCCACTATTTCTACTGCAACTTCCGGTTTAGAACTTTTGAGCGCATTAAATCGTTCTAATTGTTCCAGATCCCCTTCTTCACCGCTGATATAAGGAAAAACATCCATAATTGGAGATTCCGAAATTGCAGGTATGGTGTAGTCTCCCATCGTACCTTTCATTACGCTAATGGTGTTATCATAAGCTTCTTTGACATCATTGGCTTGGACTAATAAATACATATTGGTCTTGCGTTCTTTGCCGCTTTCTTCGTCATAGGCTAATAATGAAACTTTAGATCGAAACCAACGATCTGCATTTTCGAAAGGATGAATTTCAGCATAATTGGCCACTTTTATATTCGTGATTTTAAATTCTTCACTGATATACGCCGACATCTCTTCATTGATTCTGCTTTCTGCCTCTGTGTAAGATAACGCATCTACCAAGTACGGTTCTGTCGTAATCTTTTGTGCCCCAGTTTCATCTGTTTTTCTATATTTTACTTTGCATTCGTACCAAATTGTGCTCATCTCTTTTTTTTTAAGGATGTCAAAGATAGATTTAAAAGGAAAAAAAAATCATAATTCACAAAATAGATATTCACAATCTTAGATACAACTCAATGTCAATACATTTCTCGTTTTAAAATACCATAAACGAAAAACAACTTGCTATTTGATTATTTCACTTCCAGCCTCAAAATCGGTTAGAAGATTTGCCACTGAAAAATTTTCACCTATTGAAAATTCAATACATTATCACTGCGTTGTGTCCAGACATCTCTTCTCATCTCATTAAATACACATAAATAAAAACCTTCTCAAATTATGTTTTGAGACAGATTCTTTTTAATGTTAAAATTAATTCTAACTTTATAAAATTTTGAAGGCTTTTTGTAAGCACTTAAAGTTTTTTATTGAATTGTAATTTAGCATCTAATACAACATTTGGATTTCCTTAATGTCAAATTCTGAAATACTATCATCTTCCAAAAGAACTTCGAGTTTACCAATAGCAGAAACACCTTGAATTATTCCCATAAAATTATTGTCCTTTTGATCCGAAAAAGCCATTGGTAATCCTTTTTTGTACAAATTATTTGTGTATTGATCCCATAAAATAATTGGATGTTGCTGCCATAACGCTATATTTTTTTTTATCGCAGTTCTAATTGAAAGAAGAAGCGCATCTTTTTCGAATTCTTTGCCGCAAATAACAGTCAAAGAGGAGGCTTTTGGCAAATTTTCAAAATTAGTTTGATTCACATTGAGTCCTAAACCAACAATGGAAATGATAGTTCCGTCACTTTTGATACTGTTTTCTATCAAAATGCCACCTATTTTTTTATTATATGACATTATGTCGTTAGGCCATTTAATACTTAGACTGGGAATCATACTGGATTCTAAAACCTTAATTACAGCAAGTGAAACGGCTATATTCAGATCGAAAATCTGACAAATATCGGATAAAAAATCCTTGACCAAAATACTCATTATTAAGTTTTTACTTGGCTCAGAAGCCCAAACAGCACCCATTTGACCTTTGCCTTTCGTTTGAGATTCAGCGGTAACAACCGTGAAGTTTTCAAGCTCTTGTTTGCTCGATAGCCCTTTAAGGAAATCATTAGTTGAATCTATGGCATCGAGTTTGATTACTTTCATATGTGTTTTTTTGTGAAACAGAATTTAATATTGTGTTAAGGTTCAAAAATAATCACAAAAAATGGTAACTTTACAAACTTATATAAAAATAATTCATGGCGAAAAAGACTATAAATAATGACGACCTGTTAGCGAACATCATTAAGGGAATAGAAGAAGTAAAAGGGAATGATATCACTATCCTTGATTTAAGAGAAATAGACACTGCAGTTTGCGACTATTTTATTATTTGCAACGGAAATTCAAATACGCAGGTTAACGCCATAGTAAACTCAATCCAAAAAACAGTTTCTAAAGAATTAAAAGACAAGCCTTGGCATGTTGAAGGAACCGATAATGCAGAATGGGTTTTAATGGATTATGTGAATATTGTAGTGCACGTATTTCAAAAACATATTAGAGAATATTACAACATCGAAAGTTTATGGGGCGATGCTAAAATAACAACCATAGAAAACAAATACTAAAGACATATATCCGTAGTAATGGCTAAAGAAAATAATCCAAATCCGAATAAGTTTAAAGTAAGCCCTTGGCTGATTTACGCTGCAATATTATTAATTTTCTTATTTATAAGTTTTATAACGAATGGTTCAAGTCTAAATGAACCGGGGCAATTGACTTCATCTAAGTTTAACGACTATTTAGAAAAAGGACAAATTGAAAAAGTTATCGTTTACAACAAAACTGAAGCAGAAGTTTTTCTAAACGCCGCAGCTATGAAAGATGCCGCGCACAAGAAAGTTTCTAAAGATGTTTTTGACAGACCTAATAAAGGACCTCATTATACCTTTGACATCGGTAACGATCAAATATTTCAAAACAAACTCGAAAAAGCAGTTGCGGAAGGTAAACTAAAGGATTTTAATTTCTTACCAAAAAACAACTGGTCGGATATTTTAATTAGCTTGTTACCTATTATAATCATTATCGCTGTTTGGATTTTTATCATGAGAAAAATGTCTGGCGGTGGTACTGGCGGTGGTGGACAAATTTTTAATATTGGAAAATCAAAAGCTAAACTTTTTGATGAAAAAACAGATATCAAAACTACTTTTAAAGATGTTGCTGGTTTGGAAGGCGCAAAAGAAGAAATACAAGAAATTGTAGAATTCCTTAAAAACCCTGAAAAATATACTAATCTGGGTGGTAAAATCCCAAAAGGAGCTTTACTGGTCGGACCTCCAGGAACGGGTAAAACATTGTTAGCAAAAGCTGTAGCAGGCGAAGCTCAAGTTCCATTTTTCTCTTTATCAGGATCTGATTTTGTGGAAATGTTTGTTGGTGTTGGAGCTTCACGTGTGCGTGATTTGTTTAAACAAGCCAAAGAAAAATCTCCTGCAATTATTTTTATTGACGAGATTGATGCCGTTGGTAGAGCAAGAGGAAAAAGCAATATGTCAGGCGGAAATGACGAACGTGAAAACACGTTAAATCAATTATTGACAGAAATGGATGGTTTTGGAACTAATTCTAACGTGATCGTTCTGGCTGCAACAAATAGAGCTGATGTATTGGACAAAGCGTTAATGCGTGCAGGTCGTTTTGACAGACAAATTTTTGTAGACTTACCAGATATTCGCGAAAGAGCAGAGATTTTTAAAGTGCATCTTGCTCCTCTGAAAAAAATTGAAGGACTGGATACTGATTTTTTAGCCAAACAAACTCCCGGTTTTTCTGGTGCTGACATTGCAAATGTGTGTAACGAAGCTGCCTTGATAGCTGCCAGAAACAACAAAACTGCCGTAGATAAACAAGATTTTCTTGATGCCGTAGACAGAATTGTTGGTGGTCTTGAAAAGAAAAACAAGATTGTTACACCTGACGAAAAGAAAGCAATTGCAATACATGAAGCAGGTCACGCAACCGTAAGCTGGATGCTGGAGCATGCTGCACCATTAATCAAAGTAACGATTGTTCCTAGAGGTCAAAGCCTAGGTGCTGCTTGGTATTTACCGGAAGAACGTTTAATTGTTCGTCCAGATCAAATGCTAGACGAAATGTGTGCCACAATGGGAGGAAGAGCTGCTGAGAAAGTAACTTTCAACAGAATTTCGACTGGTGCGTTGAGTGATTTAGAAAAAGTGACCAAACAAGCACGTGCAATGGTAACTATTTACGGATTGAATGAAAAAATTGGTAATGTTACCTATTATGATTCGACAGGACAAAGCGAATACAATTTTTCTAAACCATATTCAGAGGAAACAGCCAGAGTTATTGACGAAGAAATTTCGTTACTTATTGAAAGCCAATACCAAAGAGCCATTCAAATATTAGAAGAGAATAAAGACAAACTGAATCAACTGGCAAATATTTTAATTGAAAAAGAAGTGATCTTCAAGGATGATTTAGAAGCTATTTTTGGAAAACGAACTTTTGACAAAAATTTGGAAGAAGTAGTATCTTAGAAAAATACATTATTATTTAATTATTTTTAAAATCTTAATTCAAAAACTACTTTTGAATTAAGATTTTTTTATCTTTGGTGGTCTTCAAATAACAAATTATAGCAGTTTACAGAAATATGAGTCTTTTTAGAAAAATTTTTGGTTCTATTAATCCGCCTTCGGAGGAGGGTAAAGAGAGTGAATTTAGTAAATCTCATGGTGAAAACGCAACTTCAATAGATGAACAATTTATCTTTAATTTTAAAAAAAATGGAGGTAAATTTCTGTATTGTGAAAATACCGATGAAGTAAAAGAACAGTTTGAAAATATATTAGAAGAAAACGACTGGTTTGAGAGTGAAGCTTTATGTTATGACCCTATTCTTTTTACTATGCTCGATGACAATAAACTTGTGTATGACAGACCTTCTAATCCAAAATTTCTTCTTGCTAGTTGTGAAAATTTGATTGCAGATGAAGGTTCTATCTTATTTTCATCTAAACAAATCAAACAACATAAACCAAACGAATTACCAGCGAACATTATTGTTTTATCTAAAACAAGCCAAATCCTAGGCGCCAAAAGTGACGGATTAAGTGCCATAAAAAAGAAATACGAAAGAGATTATCCTACCAACATTACTACAATAAAATATTTCGAGAAAGCCAAAGAAGAAGACTTCACACAATACGGAAGTTCAGCCAAAAATCTTTATTTACTGCTTTTAGAAGATCTTTAAAATGAATGAAACTCTAAAACGAGCTATATCTGGAGCTGTTTATATTATATTATTACTTGCTTCTATTTTATATTCAACGGAAAGCTTTTTTATCCTTTTTGGTATATTTCTTATTATTGCAGTTTATGAATTTTGTAATTTAGTTCAAATACATAAAGTTTTTCCAATTGTTTTTGCGATCACTTTGTACGCTGTAATAACTTTAGTCAGCCATTACAATACAATTACTACGGACACTTTAAATCAAATTCTCGATACTGATTTAGAAATTTTAATTAACATACAACAGCTCGATATTATTTTATTGGTAATCGCTTTAGTAGTCTCCATAAAATGCATCCTTTTTTTATTTTATGATAACATTCAAATAATAAGTACTTCATCAAAATACTTGTATTTGTTAGGCTACATCATTCTACCTTTTGTATTTATCACAAAAATTTCTTTTGGTGTAAATGATTATAATCCTAAAATCATAATTGGGTTATTTATCTTAATCTGGACTAACGATACTTTTGCGTACATTGTAGGTAAATCTGTAGGCCGAACCAAATTATTTGAGAAAATATCGCCTAAAAAAACGATTGAAGGGTTTTTAGGCGGAATACTTTTTGCCGTTTTAGCGGGATATTTAATATCTAAATATTACATTGAAGCCAATCCTGAATTTAGCGAAAAATCAATACTCATCTGGACTTCCATAGCCGTAATTGTTGGAATTGCAGGCACGATAGGCGACTTAATTGAATCCAAATTTAAGCGTATTGCGGGCGTAAAAGATAGCGGAAGTATAATGCCTGGTCATGGAGGCATTTTAGATCGTTTAGATAGTGTTATATTTGTAGCACCAATTATATTTTTATTTTATCAAATTTTAAACTATGTTTCATAAAGAAGGAACCCAATCTATTTTATTAGGCACCATTTTCACAGCTGTTGTCCTTTTATTGTCTGACAATTTAATAGACACCAACTGGCTTAAAATGGCCATTCAAATAGCAGCGTTGCTGCTTTTGATCATCATCTTACAATTTTTCAGAAATCCAAAAAGAACTGTTGTAATCAATGAAAATCACATTCTGGCTCCCGTTGATGGAAAAGTTGTGGTTATTGAAGAAGTCTATGAAAGCGAATATTTTAAGGATAAGCGCTTGCAAATATCTATCTTCATGTCGCCAATCAACGTACATGTGACGCGTTATGGACTGAGTGGAATCGTAAAATTCAGTAAATACCATCCTGGGAAATTCTTGGTGGCTTGGCATCCAAAAGCAAGTGAAGAAAACGAAAGAACAACTATCGTAATCGAAAACAAAACTTTTGGTGAAGTGTTGTACCGTCAAATTGCCGGTGCTTTAGCAAGGAGGATTGTAAATTACGCCGAAGAAGGAATGCAGGTAATTCAAGGAACTGATGCTGGATTTATAAAATTTGGTTCAAGAGTTGATATTTTTTTACCTCTGGGTACACCAATAAATGTTGTATTGAATCAAAAAGCAATTGGAGGGAAAACAATAATTGCGACCAAAGCGGAATGATTGAAAAAGATCTAGATACCCGATTTTTAAAAGCGGTTGAAATAGCCTCTGAGATGACGCAAGCTTCTTTACCTCAAGATGTGCAATTGCGACTTTATGCTTTTTACAAACAATCAACTTTGGGAACTTTAGATCTAAAACAAAATTCTTATTACCATTTAAGAGATGCCTTTAAAACTAATGCGTGGATGCAAATAAGCCATTTAACCGCAGACGAGGCCAAACAACAATACATCGAAATAATTGATTCTTTATTGAAAAAATAATCAAGTCATGAAAAAATTATATTTTTTAAGTCCCTTTTTATTTCTCTTCACGATTTTACAATCCTGCAACGATAAAAAATTAATAGAAGTAGTCGAAGTACCATTACCATCCACAACGGAACAACAACCTATTTTGGGATCACCTGATGATGTAAAAGCTGATGAAGGATCATTTCAACTGGATAAGTTACCGTATGCCTACGATGCATTGGCACCAAGTATATCATCTACCACTTTAGAAATGCATTATTCCAAGCATTATTTGACTTATACAAACAATTTGAACAAAGCCGTATTAGGAACACCATTAGAAAATCTGACAATAGAGGAAGTCTTGGCACAATTAGATCCTAATGATACTGCTCTTCGTAACAATGCTGGCGGTTTTTACAATCATTCCCTGTACTGGAAATGTATGGCTCCAAAAGCTGGAGGTGAACCAACAAATGCATTGGCTGAAGCAATAACCAGAGATTTTGGTTCCTTTGAAAACTTTACTTCATTATTTAAAGACGAGGCAACAAAACAATTTGGTTCCGGTTGGGCTTGGCTTGTAGTAGACAAAACCGGAAAACTTCAGGTAACTAATACATCAAATCAAGACAATCCTATAATGCGAAATGCACTTGTTCCCGGAACACCAATATTAGGTTTAGATGTTTGGGAACACGCTTATTACTTAGATTACCAATACAGAAGGAAAAATTATATCGATGGTTTTTTTAATGTAATCAACTGGAAAAAAGTTCAGGAGAATTACGATGCCACTATAAAGAAATAGCTTTCGGTCAATTCATAAAAAAATGCTGATATAAATTTATATCAGCATTTTTTTTATCCCTTTGTCAGTACAAAAAAAATATTTTTTATAATTGATAAATAAATGATTCCGAAGGTGCAATTGTAATTTGTGCTTTTCCTTCACCATTCACGACCTGTAACGGGACAGAACTTTTATTGAATAACTGGTCTGTTAATGTATAATTTCCGTCTTTTAAATTCCATTTTTTAATGATATCTGAAGAAATTTTTAATTCAAAATTGCTGGCGGTTAGCCAAGAAAAATTGGTGACAACTATTAGTTTTTGAGTATCAGACCAGCGTGTGAATGCATAAATTCCCGAATCATATCCTCGTGTTGTTTGGCGATTCACCGTTTGAATTTCTTGAAATTTCCCCATTAAAGCGGAACTATTCAAAGAAAAATTCAGCAATTTTTTATAAAAATCACGCAACTCTTTTTCATCTTGTGTTAATTTACCGCCATCAAATTTTCCTCCGTTCATCCAGCGTTGGTGATTCGGAACTCCAATATAGTCAAAGATTGACGTTCTGGAATGAGTTCCAAATCCTGCATTTTCATTTCCTGCTTCTCCTACTTCCTGTCCAAAATAAACCATCGTAGGCGAAGTGCTTATGGTTGTAGAAACCACCATCAAAGGCTTTCCTTTTTGTGGGGTTCCCGCAAATTCCGGACTGGCTAAACGTTGTTCATCATGATTGTCCAAAAAATGTAACATGTGATGTTCAATATCTGCCATTCCGTTTTGAATGTCTGATAATCCATCCGGTAGCGCTCTTCCTTGAATGATATCTTTCAATTTATCATAGGTTTCCACTTTGTCATACAAATAATCCATTTTACCCAAATGAATGTAATTTCTGTATTCTTTAGGATTGTAGACTTCGGCTAATAAAAAAGCATCCGGATTATTTACTTTAATGGCTGAATTCATGTAACTCCAAAATTCATACGGTACCATTTCGGCCATGTCAAATCTAAAACCATCCACTCCTTTTGCAGTCCAATATAATGCAATGTCTTTAAATTTGTCCCACGAATTCGGAACATCTTTTCCGTTCCAAAAATCAAAATGTTCTTGATAGGATTTGGTATCAAAACCAGCTGGAAGTTCCGGAAAATCTTTGGAGCCATCCGGACGAATACCATAATTTATTTTTACGGTCTCGTACCAATCGTTACGGTCTGGTTTTGCCATTCTGGAACCATTACCAGTCCATTTTGCTGGACTCTCTTCAAATTTTCCGTCAATCAGCGGATTCTTTTCTCCATTTAATGGTTTGTCTGTATCAGGAATTTCAAATCGTGTATTTGGAATATAATAGAAGTTATTATCCCTTTTGTATTCAACAGTTGTGTCATCATTAGCTCCAAAATCGCTAACCCCAACCGGATTGCTTTTTCCCTCGTACTTTCGGGCAATGTGATTGGGAACAATATCAATAATAACCTTTAATCCTGCTTTGTGTGTTCTCGCAATCAAAGCTTCAAATTCTTGTAACCGATTTGCAGGGTTTATGGCTAAATCTGGATTTACATTGTAATAATCTTTTACGGCATAGGGAGAACCGGCGCGTCCTTTGATCACTTCAGGATCATCATTAGAAATACCAATAGCTGAATAATCCCGTATCAAAGCATGATGCGGAACACCAGTATACCAAATATAAGTAACTCCCAAATCCTTTATTTCTTTTAAGGCAGTATTTGTAAAATCATTAAACTTCCCTACTCCATTTTCCTCAATGGTTCCCCAAGGCTTGTTGTTGGTGTTTTTATTCCCAAATAATCGGGTAAAAACCTGATATACAACTTCTTTTTTATTAGAGACTGACTCTTTCTGTTCTGTATTCATTTTTAAATCTTTCGTTTTACAGGCTGTTGCCAAAAGTACTGCGCTTATTCCCGCAACAATAGTTATTTTTTTCATACTATTAATTATTAGTGCCGATTTCAATTGTTTTTGTAAACAAATGAATATCAATTTTTAAATTTAATATTTTTTAAATAAAAGAAGTCGATATCGTTTGAAATTAAATAATTCTCTACTCGTCAGAATAAACTACAACGAAGGAGTTACGGAATTTGTTGATAACTTTTAGCAGCAAAAAAGATAGCTTCAACTACCGTTTTGACTAATTATAAATAAATCTTAATATGGATAAGGATCGTTTCCTTTTTCATAAATTTGACAAAAATTAAATTCATTGAAGAAATCGCTATTTTTCCTTCGTTATTGTTTGATACTGCTTGTCACTAATTTGACTTTGGCGCAAGCCCCAAAAAAAATTATTGTAGAAAACTCCGATTTTGCCGATGTAAATCAGGTTGAAATACCGGATGCATTGTTGCTTATCGGAAATGTACGTGTCAATCACGATGGCGTAGTAATGACATGTAATAAAGCGTATTATTTCCAAAAGGAAAATTACATCAAGGCTTTTGGAAATGTACAAATGGTGCAAGGTGATACTTTATTCCTCAACAGTAAATATGCGGAATACAACGGAAATGTAAAAAAAGCGTATGCTTCCGGAGATGCCGTAATGAGTTCTCCAGATGCGACTTTGGTAACAGAGATTATTAATTTTGACCGAAACACACAAGAAGTATTTTACGATACGCCAGGAACAATTACCAATAAAGACAATACGTTAAAGAGCAATTCAGGAAGATATTATGTTACGCAAAAAAAATTCCAATTCCTGACTGCGGTTACCATCACAAATCCAACATATGTAATTAAATCAAATCACTTGGATTATTTCAGTAATTCCGGGCATTCGTACCTTTTTGGACCTTCCACAATCACCAGTAAAGCCAACTATATTTACACCGAAAAAGGATTTTATGATACCAAAAAAAACCTAGCACATTTCCTGAATAAATCGTACATTAAATACGATGATCGGATAATAAAAGGCGACAGTTTGTATTATGACCGAAACCGTGAATTTGCGTCGGCAACACGAAATGTAAAAATAACGGATTCCATCAATCGCGGAATTGTAAAAGGTCATTATGCCGAAGTGTATAAAAAACTGGATTCGATGTACGTGACCAAAAGAGCTGTTGCCGTAAATTTTGTCGAAAATGACTCTGTATACATCCACGGAAAAAAATTAATGGTTACCGGAAAAGAAGGAAATCGGATCATCCGAGCTTTTAATAATGTCCGATTTTTCAAAACAGATATGAGTGGTAAATGTGATTCCATTCATTCCAGTTCCAAAACAGCATTGACAAAAATGATTGGAAATCCGATACTTTGGAACGGTGAAAGTCAAATTACAGGTGATGTTATGCATCTCATTGGCAATAACACTACTCAGAAATTAGATTCACTGAAAGTACTCGAAAACACGTTTATAGTCTCGAAAGATACCGTAGGAACCGGTTACAATCAAGTCAAGGGACAAAATCTCTACGGCAAATTTGAGGAAGGAAAACTCCACGATGTAGATATTGTGAAAAATGCCGAAGTCATCTACTATATGCGGAACGAAGCGCAAGAACTCATTGGTATCAATAAAAATAAAAGTAGTAAAATCAATCTTATTTTAGAAAAAAATGAAATTGAAACCATTACCTTTTTTCAGCAGGTGGATGGTGATATTTTCCCGGAAAAAGACTTGCCTGAAAACGCACGAAAATTACGTGGATTAGCCTGGCGTGGCGATGAACGAATAAAATCCAAGGACGATATTTTTCCTCCTGAAGAAAATGAAGACAATGATAAAATTGCCAAAGCAACCAAATCAGCTGAAGCAAAAGAAGACATTCCTATGAAAATTAGGAAAGAAACGCTGAATTACGATAAAAAGAAAGGGAAGGTAAAGTAATCAGTGGTCAGTCACAGTTTTCAGATTACAGTTCTTTCGAATAAACAAATAAACGATTAAACAAATAACCGTGAATACCGATTTCCTAAAATACCAAGCACAAACCTCACCCTATCCACTTGGAATGGAAGTTTCACATGCTGTAGGTTCTTATATATATGATACCGGTTCTAAAAAATACTTGGATTTTGTGGCTGGAGTTTCGGCTTGTGCATTGGGACACCAACATCCAAGAGTCAATCAGGCCATCAAAGATCAGTTAGACAAATATTCTCACGTCATGGTATATGGCGAATATTCTCAAAGCCCGGCTGTAGAATATTGCAAATTGCTAGCCTCACTCCTACCCGCTCCTTTAGACAAAACCTATTTGGTCAATTCAGGAACAGAGGCCATCGAAGGCGCCTTAAAACTCGCCAGAAGAACTACCGGAAGAAGCCAATTAATTTCGTGTCACAACGCCTATCACGGAAATACCATGGGAGCTATGAGCGTTATGGGATTTGAAGAACGCAAACAAATCTTTCGCCCGTTGATTCCTGATGTTGATTTTATTACCTTCAATAATGAAGACGATTTACAAAAAATAACCAATAAAACTGCTGGAATAATTTTAGAAACCATTCAAGGTGGCGCCGGATTTATCCAGCCTCATAATGATTTTCTTAAAAAAGTACGCCGACGTTGCACCGAAGTAGGCGCAATGATGATTCTTGACGAAATCCAACCGGGTTTCGGGAGAACCGGAAAACTTTTCGGATTTCAAAATTACGATGTCGTTCCTGATATCCTAGTAATGGGAAAAGGAATGGGCGGCGGTATGCCTGTAGGCGCTTTTACAGCTTCATCTGCCATGATGGAACTTTTGAGTCATGATCCAAAACTGGGTCATATCACCACTTTTGGAGGTCATCCTGTCATTGCGGCAGCTTGTTTGGCCACTTTGCAGGAAATAACTGAAACCAAACTGATGGCCGAAGCCATGGAGAAAGAAAAGCTATTCCGATCACTTTTGGTACATCCTTTGATAGAAGAAATTAGAGGAAAAGGATTGATGCTTGCCGTAATGACCAAAAGTACCGATATAACTAACGATGTGATCCTAAAATGTCAAGACAAAGGACTCATTTTATTCTGGTTGCTTTTTGAAACATGCGCCATAAGAATAACACCTCCGCTTACCATTTCTGAAGAAGAAATACGAGAAGGTTGCAGCATCATACTGCAAGTAATGGATGAAATGATGATTAAAGAATGATGAGTAACGATTTTTGATTGCAGAAATAGTTATTCAAAATAATTAAAAATATTGGGAGCTATTTCCTGCTATCCGTTATAATCTTTTACTTTTTAAAGAAAAAAGTAAAAGGATTTCCACTCTTATCAGGGCTATGGCATCCGTTTAAACCAAAGCTTTTTTTGTTAATTAAATTGTTGACAACAATTCTAACTTTCCCTCACAGTACAAGCACGATTACCTAAATTTATTTAGGCCAAATTAAAAACACACAGTATGCAATTAAGCAACGAAGAAGAAGACTATAACTTATCCCTGTCGAAATTTGAGTCCATGTTGAAAACCAACAAAGTACTCTTTTTTGATTCCGAAGAATTTGAAGAAATTATTCTTCATTATCTAGATATGGGTAAAGCCGCGTTGGCAAAAAAAGCACTAAAACTAGCATTGGAACAACATCCAAAATCTACAGGACTAAAATTAGTTCAAGTGGAAATGTTAGTTTATGACGACAAACTCGAATTAGCCGAAAAGCTATTGAATGAGCTATATGCCATCGAACCAACTAATGAAGAAATCTACATTCAAAAAGCCAATATCTGCTCCAAAAGAGACCAACACGAAAAGGCAGTTGAATTATTAAAAATAGCGTTGAAATACACTGATGATTATGCTGATGTTTATAATTTAATAGGCATGGAACACCTTTTCATGGACAATCTTGAAATGGCAAAAGAAAGCTTTATAAAGTGTTTAGAAGAGGATTTAGAAGATCAATCCGCACTTTATAACGTGGTGTATTGTTTTGAATTTTTAGATCAAAACCAAGACGCGATTAGCTATTTACAAAATTACATCGACAAAAATCCATACAGTGAAATTGCCTGGCATCAACTGGGTCGTTTGCATTACGGCGTAAAAGAATATGAAAGTGCCATTCGCGCCTTTGATTATGCCACTTTAATCGATGATGAATTCCTTGGTGCTTTTATGGAAAAAGCAAAAGCCTACGAACGATTAAAAAAATATGCCGAAGCCATTGAAAGTTACAGCAGAACCATTGAATTAGATGATGCGACTTCGTATGCACTATTGCGAATGGGAAAATGTCATGAAAAATTAGGCAACAAAGCTTTAGCCTTAAAGTATTTCAATCAAACCGTGCATGAAGATCCGCTTTTGGACAAAGGCTGGATTGCCATCACCGACTTTTATGTTCGTTTAAAAAACTACCAAAAAGCGTTGTTTTTTGTAAATAAAGCATTAGCAATAGACAACCAAAATCGCTTATATTGGAAACGTTATGCTAGTATCAACAAGCAAATGAACTTCTATGAGGAAGCTGAATTTGGATATAGAAAAGCAGTTGAATTTGGTGAAACCGGATTGGAAACTTGGTTATTTTGGGTTGATATTCTGCAATTTTTAGGAGAATTCGAAAGTGCGATTCAAACGTTATTACAAGCCTCAGAGTATTTTTCCGAAGAAAATGAAGTAGAATACCGCTTGGCAGGATTGTATTTTATACTGACGGATACTACGAAAGCAAAATTCCATTTGAGCAATGCCTTACGATTGAATTTTGATAATTACATTCTATTGGAAGACTTATTCCCTGTTGTTTGGACAAAAAAAACAGTGCAAAATTATATTGCAAAACATAAAAAACAATAATGATTGACACAGTTATAAAACGCTTTGGATTATTAGGACGCAACATCAGTTATTCATTTTCCAAAAAATATTTCACCGACAAATTTAACAACGAAAACTTTGTAGGTTGCACTTATGAAAATTTTGATATTCCGGAAATAATTGCTTTTCCCCAGATATTTAAAAATACTTCGGATTTGAAAGGATTAAATGTAACTATTCCTTACAAAGAAACAGTAATTCCGTTTTTGGATAAATTGTCGAAAAAAGCAGAATTAATTGGTGCGGTAAATACCATTAAAATCACCAAAAAAGGGAAGTTGAAAGGCTATAATACGGACTATTATGGTTTCAAAAAATCATTAGAACCTTTACTGCAACCGCACCATAAAAAAGCGTTGATTTTAGGCACAGGCGGCGCTTCAAAAGGAGTCGCTTTTGCTTTGGATGAATTAGATATCACCTACACTTTTGTTTCGCGAGAAGCAAAAAAAAATGGAATTGATTATGACCGAATCAATGCCACAACATTTGATAATTACCAAATTATAATAAACGCTACACCAGTAGGAACAAGCCCTAACGTAGATGCGTTCCCGTTACTTCCGTATGAATTTTTCACGGAAAAGCACATTGCTTATGATTTGATTTACAATCCTGCTGAAACGCAATTCCTTAAAAAAGCCAAACATCAAGGCGCACAAATCAAAAATGGATTGGATATGCTCATTTTTCAAGCAGAGAAAGCCTGGAAGATTTGGAATAAATAGGAAAATTACAGTCCTCTATCTTTCCTATATTTGCGTAAGTATAAAACACCACTTTTTTTAAGTGGTGTTTTGCATTAATAAAAATTAAATTCCTAGAAAAACTCACAATTAAACCAATAAAAACCTAGCCCTGATAGTAGCGGCATCCTTTTTTGAGAGCCTTTTTGGCGAACAAAAAAGATACAGCGGACAGCAGGAAATTGCTCCAAGAAGAAAACTTTTGTATCCTAAAATTACAATAAATAAGGGGTTTTATTTTGTACTTTCATACTGCTTTAGTATCTTTCGTGTTAAATCTAATTACGAACCTTACACATTGAAAAAATGTTAGAAGAAAAGAACGACAACCTGCTTGCAGCAGATGGAAATATTGAAAACAACTCCGTTGACGGTACCACTACTACTGCGAAAGTTTTGGAACCAGGTGAACCAAGCGATTTTCCCGCGGAAGATAATGTGGTAACGCCTTCTTCGGAAGAAACGGTTTCCGAGACGAACAATCAAACGGCTATTGATGCGATTGCTGAAACCAACGCTGAAGAAAGTGAGGATGAAACGTTGAAAGAACGCCATGATATTCCAATGCGGGATTATGATGCATTGTCTCTGGAAGATCTTGTGGAGGAACTGAAAGCTTTAGTTTCAAATGAAAAAATAATGTCGTTCAAGGATCATATTGAGGAAATCAAAAAAGCATTTTTGGCAAAATATCACCACCTTCTTGAGGAGAAAAAAGAAGAGTTTCTAACAGAAAATCAAGACCCTAACGAAGAATTTCAATATCATTCTCCACTGAAAACCAATTTTGATAAATATTATTCTCACTTTAGAGATACTAAAAATACACATTTCAAAAGTTTACAAACGAATTTAAAAACAAATTTAGAAAACCGTTTGGCGATTGTTGAAGAGTTAAAGGAACTTATTAATCCGCAGGCAAACATCAAAGACACTTTAAAACATTTTAATGATTTAAGGGAACGATGGAAAAATGCAGGATCAATTCCTAAAGATAAATACAACCACGTTTGGAACAACTTCCATTTTCATGTTGAAAATTTTTACGACTATTTGCACTTAGACAGAGAAGCGAGAGATTTAGATTTCAAGCACAATTTAGAGCAAAAACAAAAAATTGTAGCACGTGTTGAAGAATTGGTGAAGGAAGCTGACATCAATAAGGCGTTTCGCGAATTGCAAGATTTACATAGAATTTGGAAAGAAGATATTGGTCCCGTTTCCAGAGAACATCGTGATGATATTTGGAATAAATTCAGCGATTTGACTAAGCAAATGCATGACAAAAGGGAAGTTTTGTTTGAAAATCAGAGAGGAACAGAACTTGAGAATTTAGAGAAGAAAAAAGAAATTATTGCTAAGATTGAAGTTTTGGCTAAGGAGAAAGTCAATGCTCACGCACAATGGATGGCTCAAATAGAAAAAGTAGAAGCGTTACGAACTGCTTTCTTCTCTGCCGGAAAAGTACCTTCGGAAGTGAATGAAGAAACTTGGGCTAGTTTTAAAACTGCGGTGAGAAATTTTAATTCTTTTAAAAACTCTTTTTATAAAGACATTAAAAAAGATCAAAACGACAATTTAAGCATGAAAACAGCTCTGGTTGCCAAGGCTAAAGAGTTACAGGAAAGCACTGATTTTGCGGCAGCAACACCTGTAATGAAACAAATTCAAGAGGAATGGAAACAGATTGGTCATGTACCGAGAAAACATTCTGATAAAATCTGGCAGGAATTTAAAAATGCCTGCAACCATTATTTTGACAAATTAAAAGAGCAAAAAAATGAGGAAAACGGTGAAGAAGTAGAAGCGTTTGACAATAAAAAAGCGTACTTAGAAACGTTGAGAGAATTCCAATTAACTGGCGATCACAAAACGGATTTAGATGCGATAAAGTTACATATCGAAACCTGGAAAGGTTTTGGAAAAGTGCCTTTCCCAAGAAGACATATCGAAGGAAAATTCAATAAAATTCTGGATGCTCTTTTTGAAAAATTGAGTTTGAGTAAAAAAGATACAGACATGATCCGTTTTGCTAACAGAATGGATCAATTATCAGAAAGTCACGATTCGCGAAAACTGGACAGCGAAAAGATTTTTATCATGCGTAAAATTGATGAAGTACAAAATGAAATTTTCCAATTGGAAAACAACATTCAGTTTTTTACCAATACCAGAAATGCAAAAAAAGAAAATTCAATCGTGTTAGAAGTTCGTAAAAACATTGCTATCCATAAAGAAACTCTTGATGTTTGGAAAGAAAAACTAAAACAATTGAGAAATTTGAAAATAGAATAATTTTTAATAGTAATAGAAATCACAAACCTCGATCTTCAATAGTTCGAGGTTTTTTTTGCAAAATGCTATTGATATGATAATTATCATTTTAATATACCAGCAGTCGTTTTACTTTTGAACAACAATAAATGATTTTGCTATGAAAAATTCTTTAATTCAAAAATACAATGTTCCCGGTCCCAGATATACCAGTTATCCAACAGTTCCCTATTGGGATGAAACTGATTTTTCGGATGAAATTTGGTCCGAAACGTTAAAGAAATCATTTATAAAAAGTAATTCTTCCGAAGGCATTAGTTTGTATATCCATTTGCCTTTTTGCGAAAGCTTATGCACTTTTTGTGGATGTAACAAGCGGATTACTAAAAATCATAGCGTTGAGAATCCATACATAGAAGCAGTTTTAAAAGAATGGACATTATATTGTAAAATTCTTGGAGAAAAACCAACAATCAAAGAGATTCATTTAGGTGGTGGAACTCCCACATTTTTTTCCACTAAAAATTTAGAGGACTTAATAAATGGTATTTTTGTTCATGCCAATAAAGCCAAAGATCATGAGTTTAGTTTTGAAGGTCATCCAAATAACACATCGCACGAACATTTGCAGAAGCTTTACGATTTAGGTTTTAGAAGAGTGAGTTTTGGTGTTCAGGATTATTCCGAGAAAGTACAAAAAGCAATCCACCGTTTGCAGCCTTTTCATAACGTCGCAAAAGTTACGTTTTGGGCTAGAGAAATTGGGTATACTTCCATTGGCCATGATATTATTTTTGGCTTGCCATTTCAGGAAATTGAAGATGTTATTGATACCATTGAAAAAACAAAATCATTACAACCCGACCGATTGGCATTTTATAGTTATGCGCACGTTCCTTGGATTAAAGGCAATGGACAACGCGGTTTTATTGATGAGGACATTCCAAAAGATGATAAAAAAAGAATGCTCTATGAAACCGGTAAAAAATTATTATATGAAAACGGATATCATGAAATAGGAATGGATCATTTTGCGTTGAAAACAGATAGTTTATATGAGGCTTTTCAAAATGGGAAATTGCATCGTAATTTCATGGGCTATAGTTCTTCAAAAACACAATTGATGATTGGTTTGGGAGTTTCTTCAATCAGTGACAGTTGGTACAGTTTTGCACAGAATGTAAAAAATTTGGAAGATTATTATCAAATATTAGAATGGAATAAATTACCGGTTTTCAGAGGACATCTATTAACCGATGAAGACCTTATCATCCGAAAACATATTCTGAATTTAATGTGCCAATTTGAAACTTCGTGGGAAAATAAGGAGCGATATTTCAATGAAATTCCAGACGTTATACTTCAGTTAAAAGAAATGGAAAATGATGGATTACTAATCATTAAAGACAATTCCATTGAAGTTACAGAAAAAGGGAAACCTTACGTTCGAAATATTTGCATGGCATTCGATTTACGTTTAAAAAGAAAAGCACCGGAAACCGCATTGTTTTCAATGACAATTTAACGTTTTGCCAATTTTACAACATAAAAAAGCACGCTGATTGGCGTGCTTTTTTATACTTAATTAGTAGAAAATTAGTGACAGTTTGGATCAGCTTGAATAAATAAACTCATATTAGATGGTGAAATATAAGGAATTCCCAATCCCAATCCTCTCAAGATAAATAAGCAACCAATGCACACCGCGACATAAGGAATCACCTTCTGAATTTTATTTCGAATAGGAATTGTGAGATATGAATTGATATATACAACGCTACTCATCATAGGAACGGTTCCTAATCCGAATAAAATCATATACAAAACACCAAGACTTTCACTTTGCATAGCAATGGCGCCAAACAAGGCGACATAAACCATTCCGCAAGGCAAAAAACCATTAAGTAAACCAATAGTAAAAAGGGATTTATAACTCTTGTTTCTAAACTGAATTCCTAAAACCGTTTTGATTTTAGAAATTAGTTTAAAAACAGGTTTTGAAAAATTATATTTAGCAAAAAATTTCTCCGGAGTCAAAACTACGATAATCATTGCCACACCAATGAATATAGATAAGTTTTGTTGTAAGCCGGCCATGAAAAAACCTTTTCCAAGCAGCCCGAAGACAAAGCCTATTGTCGCGTAAGCTGTTAATCTTCCTAAATGATACGTGATAATTTGAGTTGCTTTTTTGGTCTGATTTGTTCTGTCTACGGGCAACATCATAGCAATGGGACCACACATTCCAATACAGTGAAAACTACTTATTAAACCGAAAATAAAGGCAGTGTAAAGCATTTTTTTAGTTTAATGTCATAAAACCAAAAGTCTTAAAGCCAATTGATGAGCTTTCTGACTATTGACTTTGAGACTAATTGATATAAATTGTTTCTTTTGACAAATACGATTTTCCATTATATTGCCATTCCATATTAATGTCCCATCGACCGCCTGCCAAACTTTTTTTAGGTATGAGCAAAGTAGCAGCATCAGATAGTGAAATTGGAATTTCAAAATCTAATTTTTTGTTAGACGGTCTGTAAAGGGACACTTTACCTTTGATGTTTTTTAAATCAAAAACTTTTGGGAATGATATTTCAATTCCGTTTGAAACATTAACTATTGTCGGTTTTTGAGCCAAATCTGCGACGTTTTGCACTCGAGCCATTTCATCACCAAAATGCGCATCATGCTTGTAATATTCTTCTACGACTAACTCATTATCATATTTTGAATCGGATTGCACTGTAAAAACAAAATACAAAATGAAGGTTATAAACAAACCAAAAGCGATTACAATTCCTGTTCCCCAGTTAATTTTCATGATATTATATTTATAGTTTGAACCCTAATGGGATCCTTTTAATCAAAACTTCGCGGACTCAAAAAGTTAGTAGTTGTTGTTTCAATTTTTTCATTCCCGTTATAAACCTCAATTTTCAGTTTTGTTTTGTCACTATCCAATAAAATTTGGTTAATTTCAATAAAAAGTGTACCGCCATTCATTCCTTGTTTTGGTATTTTCATGTCTTGTTTCCCGACCATTTTTAAAGTTCCTTTGACATTTACCAATTTAAAATGAATATCATTAAAATCATTGTTGGTTTTATTGATGATTTTAAAAGTATAAATGTTACTTATATTTTCTCCTTTGTGTTCGAATAACTGACCTGGAAGTCTCAAAATAATGGCCTCTACATCCGAACGTAAAAATAATAATCCAATCAAAATACCTGTCAAAATGAATAAAACGGCTGAATATCCTTTCATTCTAGGTGTAAATTTAAACTTGATATTTTTCTCAATTTCATCTTCAGAAGCATAGCGAATCAGTCCTTTTGGCAATCCAATTCCATCCATAATGGCATCACATTCATCGATGCAGGCCGTACAATTAACACATTCCATTTGTGTTCCGTTACGAATGTCAATTCCGGTTGGACAAACATTTACGCATTGTTTGCAATCAATACAGTCGCCTTTCCCAGAAGCAACTCTATCTTCCTGTTTATTAAATTTGGCCCTACCCACTTCTTTTTCGCCACGAACAAAATCATAGGCTACATTTATCGATTTATCATCTAATAAAACACCTTGTAATCTGCCGTAGGGACAAGCAATGATACAAACTTGTTCTCTAAACCAAGCAAAAATAAAATAAAAAACCCCGGTAAAAATCAATAAGGAAACTAGAGTACTAATATGATTTTCAGGCCCTTCTTCTATCATCAGAAGTAACTTGTCACTACTGATAAGATACGCTAGAAATACATTGGCAATAAAAAAAGAGATGATTAGGAAAATAGTCCATTTAATTGCTTTCTTTCTAATTTTATCCCCATTCCATTCTTGTTTTTCTAAGCGGATTTGAGCACCGCGATCGCCTTCAATCCAATATTCAATCCTGCGGAAAACCATTTCTAAAAAGATGGTTTGTGGGCAAATCCAACCACAAAATATTCGACCAAAGATCACTGTAAAAAGTATTACGAAAACAACTCCAACAATAATAATAAGAACAAAAAGATAAATATCCTGCGGCCAAAAAGGAAATCCAAAAATATTAAATCGTCGCTCCAATATGTTAAACATCATGAACTGATTGCCATTTATCTTTATAAATGGATTGGCAACAAGTACAATAAGTAAAAAATAACTCACCCATTTCCTGTAATCATAAAACTTTCCTGAAGGTTTTTTGGGGAAAATAAATTTTCTGTTTCCTTCTTCATCAATTGTCCCAATGGTATCTCTGAAAGCTTCGTCTGGTAATTTTGACATTTTTTTTTATTTAAAACACAAGTTCAAAATAATCACTAAAATTCTTAAGCTAAATAAAAACGTGTGTTTGTAATTGTTATTTAACCGCAACAGCAACATTTTCTTCTACCCAAACTTCCCCTTCCGCAGCTTTTGCATCTGGCGGATTACTTCCTTTTAAAGAAAGAATGTAGCTGGCTACTTTCTGCATTTCTTTCGGTTTCAATGTTCCTTTCCAAGAAATCATTCCTTTCCCGTCACGCCCACCATTCACCAAAGTATGAAATACATTTTTTATTCCGCCACCCAAAATCCATTTGTCATCGGTTAGGTTTGGTCCAATTTGTCCTCCGGCATCTGCTCTGTGACAAGCTGCACAATTGGTTGTGTAAATTTCTTTACCAGCTGCTAAATCGGCAGGATCTGTTAACAAAGTCACCGTTTTTTCATCCATCATGTCCGGTGCAGTTTTCATGTATTCAGCAATATCAATTTTGGCCTGAGCAACTTCTTTTTTAAGTTCCATCTCCTGATTGTCAGCTCCTAAAACTTCAAATCGAACCATATAAACAATACCAAAAACAATTGACGCATAAAACAAATAGACCCACCATGGTGGCAAATTATTGTCCAGCTCTTTGATTCCGTCATAATCATGATCCAATAACAGCTGGCCTTCGCTTTCTAAAGGTTCAGTTTTAGTTAATCTTTTCATTATTTTTTGATACCACTCGCTATCCTTAAAACTCAAATCATTCACTTCATTTAGCTTACTTTTTTGCTCCTCAGTTAACAACTGATACATTATATTATCTACTGCACTCATCGTAATTTCTATCGCTATCAAAAGGAAAAGAAATACAAATAAAAATACAGAAACCATAGGGAATTTTATAAAAGCGAGACTGTCGCCTGAGTCTATGAAATATTCCATTGCCATAAACACGGCAAAGAAAATAACGGGAACCCTAACATATGCTGGAATTAATTTTTTCATTTTCTAAATTTTAAAAAATTATACTATTTAATTATCTCTCAATGGAATTTGACTTAACTCATTGATTTTTTCTTTCTTATAGGAGAATACCCATAAACCAAGTCCTATGAAAAAGACAAAGAAAATTAATAAAGATAAGATGGGATATATTGTCACACCATCAATTGTTTCTAAATTGTGTTTTACTTGTTCAAACATAACTTTTAATTTTTAGCAGTATTTTTAACTTTTATATCTGTACCAAGTCTTTGCATATAAGCAATCATGGCTACAATTTCTCTTTCGTTCATTGGAACAAATTTTTCTCCTCTGGCTTCCGCTTTTTTCTTGCTTTCATCGTAGCTTTTCACAAAATCAGGATCATTTTTCAAGCTTTCTTCAATTGCAATTGCTTGTTTTCTTAAATCATCTAAACCACTTGCAACTTGAGCTTTAGTATATGGAACACCAAGTGTAACCATTGCCTGCATTTTCTTTTGAGTCAAAGAAATATCCATTGGTTTATTATCAAACAACCATTTATAACCTGGCATAATTGATCCTGCAGATATACTTTGTGGACTCCAGAAGTGGTTAAAATGCCAATTGTCATTGTATTTTGCACCAACTCTCAATAAATCCGGACCAGTACGTTTTGATCCCCAAAGGAAAGGATGATCATATACAAACTCACCCGCTTTCGATTGTGGTCCATATCGTTCTACCTCACTACGGAACGGACGAACAGACTGCGAGTGACACCCTACACAACCTTCACGAATGTATAAATCACGACCTTCTAATTCTAATGGAGAGTACGGTTTTACGCTTGCAATTGTTGGAATATTAGATTTAACCATTATCGTTGGCACAATTTGAATAACGCCTCCAATTAAAATTGCTACAGTTGCTAATATTGTCAATTGAATAGGTTTTCTTTCTAACCAAGGGTGAAATTTTTCTCCTTTTACTCTTCCAGAACTAATTCTTACTAAAGCGGGAGCTTCGGCTAATTCATCTTCAATAGTAGAACCTGCTCTTAAAGTTTGAACAATGTTATAAACTAAAGTTAGCATTCCAATCAAATAAAGAGTTCCACCAATAGCTCTCATCCAGTACATTGGCATAATTTGAGTTACTGTTTCAAGGAAGTTACCATATGTTAAAGTTCCGTCTGGATTAAATTGTTTCCACATAGAAGCTTGTAAAAAACCAGCTACATACATTGGAATTGTATATAATATAACTCCTAAAGTACCAATCCAAAAGTGAAAATTAGCCAATTTTAGTGAGTATAAATTACTTTTGGTCATTCTTGGAATCAGCCAATAAATCATACCGAAAGCCATGAATCCATTCCAAGCTAATGCGCCTACGTGAACGTGAGCAATAATCCAGTCCGTGTAATGTGCAATAGCATTTACATTTTTCAGCGACAACATTGGTCCTTCAAAAGTGGCCATTCCGTAACCCGTAATCGCTACTACAAAGAATTTCAAAACAGGATCTACACGTACTTTATCCCAAACCCCTCTTAAAGTTAAAAGTCCGTTTATCATACCACCCCAAGATGGCGCAAGCAACATTATAGAAAAAGCAACACCTAAATTCTGTGCCCAGTTAGGCAATGCTGAATATAATAAATGGTGTGGTCCTGCCCAGATATAGATAAAAATTAACGACCAAAAGTGAACAATTGATAATCTATAAGAATATACCGGACGATTAGCTGCCTTTGGAACAAAATAATACATTAATCCTAAGAACGGGGTCGTCAAGAAAAATGCCACTGCATTATGACCGTACCACCATTGAACCAAGGCATCTTGAACTCCTGCATAAACAGAATAACTTTTGAATGCTGAAACTGGTAATTCTAAATTGTTAAAAATATGTAAAACTGCTACAGTAACAAATGTTGCCAAATAAAACCAAATCGCAACATATAAATGTCGCTCTCTTCGTTTTATCATGGTTCCAATCATATTGATACCCATTACAACCCAAATTAAAGTAATTGCAATGTCTATTGGCCATTCTAATTCGGCATATTCTTTTGAAGAACTATACCCTAAAGGCAAAGTAATGGCTGCAGCAACTATAATTAATTGCCAACCCCAAAAATGAACATTACTTAAAAAATCACTAAACATTCTCGCTTTCAGTAATCTTTGCAAGGAATAATACATTCCCGCAAAAAAAGCATTACCCACAAAAGCAAAAATAACGGCATTAGTGTGCAAAGGTCTCAATCTACCGTAACTTAACCATGAAATTCCATCGGTCATATTTGGGAAAAGAAACATAAAAGCTAATGTGAGTCCAACTAACATTCCTACCACACCGAAAAGAATAGTGGCGTAAATGAATTTCTTTACAATATTGTTATCGTAATAAAACTGCTGCATTTCCATAAATAAAAAAATTAAATGATTGAAAAATTTAAAAAATTAGTGTTGAATATCATAAAGTCTCCTGACTTTCGATCTTTGGCTTTTCAACTTTTGGCTGTACTAACTCATCGTCAAATAGCATTCTGACCGATGGCGTATAATCGTCATCGTACTGCCCAGTCTTTACTGCTGTTATAAAAGCAATAAAAAACCCAATGGCGACAATGATACTGATGGAGATTAATAAATAAATGACACTCATACCTTAATTTGTGTTTACAAAGTTACTCTGACGTTTTCGAGTAAAATATGACATTTATCATACTTATAACTTTTGTTAAATATATGTGAAAAAAATCAGAAAATTTTTATTTTTTTTACTTTTTATTTGCATAGTAACTACTCATCACCGTTACAAAACTCACTATTGTTATCGTGCTCAATGGCATTATAATAGCCGCTACCAACGGCAACAGATTTCCGGTAATGGCAAATGATAATCCCACTACATTATATAATAAGGATAATGCGAAACTCATTTTGATTGTAATAATGGAATTTTTAGATAATTTCAAGAAATAATTCAGTTTTTGAAATTCGCCAGCATCCAAAATAGCGTCACAAGCTGGCGAAAAAACATTCACATTTTCAGAAATCGAAATTCCAACATTGCTTTGCGCCAAAGCTCCGGCATCATTTAATCCATCACCAACCATCATTACATTTTTGCCATTTTCCTGCAAATTTTTAATGAATTCGAGCTTTTGTTCCGGTTTCTGATTGAAAATCAATTCTGTGCCTTTCGGCAAAAGTTGTTCAAGAGTAGCACGTTCGCCTTCATTGTCACCCGACAAAACCATGATTTGATAATTAGTACTTATGTTCTTAAAAAGCGCCTCCAATCCTTCTCTGTATTGATTATTAAAAACAAATTTTCCATAATAAACTTCATTTATCTTGATGTGAACCGATGTCCTCTCGCCAACCCTCTCCAAAGGCGAGAGCGACGAAAGCGATAATGGCGGAGTACAAAATTCTTCGGAACCAATTTGAATTTTGTGACCAAAAATCTGAGCTAAAATTCCTTTTCCGGTAATTTCTTCAAAAGCATCCACTTTCAACTTTTTGGCGTCATTTACTGCTTTACTTGGTAAAATTGGAATAGGCAAATAATCATACAACATGCGACTCAATGGATGATTTGAAGCTCGTAAAACATTTTTTATTAGCAACAAATTTTCATCGGAAAGAACAGATCCTTCATAGGATATATTCGATTTTTTATTGGTGGTAATCGTTCCCGTTTTATCAAAAACAATAGTATCTACCTTCGCCAATTGTTCGATAACCAAAGCATTTTTAAGATAGAATTTCTGCTTTCCTAAAATTCGCAACACGTTCCCAAAGGTAAATGGAGCCGTCAATGCCAGAGCACAAGGACAAGCAACAATTAGCACTGCGGTAAACACATTGAAAGCGATATTGGCATCTATAAAAATCCAGTAGCCAAACCCCGCAAAAGCAATCAGTAATAAAATAGGTGTAAAATAACGACTGATGCTATCAGTAATCGTTTTGTGTTTTTGCTCTACGTTTTTTTGAAATACATCATTACTCCATAACTGCGTTAAGTAACTTTGGGAAACAGAATGTAAGACTTCCATTTCGATTACTTTCCCTATTTGTTTTCCGCCTGCAAATACTTTATCCCCAGATTGTTTTGTAATAGGAATTGCTTCTCCAGTAACAAAACTATAATCGATTTCTGCTTTTTCCGAAATTAAAATCCCATCAACCGGAATAAGCTCTTGATTTCTAATGAGAAGTCTGTCGCCTTTTTCAACTTCATAGATCGCTACGCTTTCTTCGGAGGCATCCGTATTAATTTTGGTAATTGCTATTGGAAAATAAGATTTAAAATCCCTTTCAAAACTCAAAAAACTATAGGTTTTGATTTGGAACATTTTCCCTAAAAGCATAAAGAAAATCAATCCCGTTAAGCTGTCAAAAAAACCAGATCCGTAATCCATCAAGATATCAAAAGTACTTCGCACAAACATCACAATAATTCCTAAAGCAATAGGAATATCGATGTTGAGCATTTTGGTTTTGATACTTTTATAGGCCGAAACATAATAACCACTAGCCGAATAAAAGAAACTCGGTAAAGCTAAAACAAAAATCAACCAACGGAAAAATCCACGGTATTGATCCAGCCAATATTCTTTCACCTCAAAATATTCCGGAAACGAAAGCAACATGATATTTCCGAAACAAAAGAAAGCAACGCCAAGTTTATACGTTAAACTTCTGTCTACATTATTACTCCCCGTTTCATAGTTTTCTAGACTAATGTAGGGTTCGTAACCAATAGAACTCAATAAATAAACAATCGTTTTAATAGAAACTACTTCCGGATTAAAAGTGATTCGGACTCTCTTTTCAGGGAAGTTCACCTGCGAAGTACTTATTCCTTTTTGAAGACGCTGTAGATTTTCCAAAATCCAAATACACGAGCTACAATGTATATGAGGAATGTTAAGTGAAATAATTGCGGTTGAATTTTCTTGAAATTCCAAAAGTTTGGATACAATACTTTCATTGTCTAAAAAATCATATTTACCATTAATGTCTTGCGGGGTTGCTCCAGGGGATTTTTCAAAATCATAATAACAAGTCAAATCATTGAGACTAAAAATTTCGTACACCGTTTTACAACCGTTGCAACAAAAATTTCTCGCGTCAAAAATAATTTCTTCTTCTTTTATAATATCCAAACCACAATGGAAACAGTTTTGTGTGTCCATAACTTTGCTCATTTTACCTGGAACAAAGGTGATCAATTGAGAACGTTAAAAATATGATATTTGTCATATTAAAGAGTTACTTTTGCATTACAAATAAATCCCAAACAATATGAGCAAATGCGAACAATGTATTGTCAGAGAATTTAGCTCTTTAAAAGCACTTACTAAAGATGAACTAATAAACCTTTCTGACTGTAAAACATCCCATATTATTAAAAAGGGGGAGGTTATATTTGAAGAAGGTGAGAATGTAAATGGTATTTATTGTATAAAAGATGGTATTTGCAAACTGACTAAACTTAGCGCAAATGGTAAAGATCACATTGTAAAATTGGTTACCAAAGGAGAATTACTGGGCCAACGCTCGATGATTAGTGATGAACCGGTAAATTTAAGCGCCATCGCTCTTGAAGATATGCAGGTTTGTTTTATTCCAAAATCAGAAGTGATGGGATATTTTGACAAGAACAATCAGTTTTCTATGAATGTTATGAAAACTATTTGTGGGGATTTAAAAGAAGCTGATGACCATATGGTTAATTTAGCACAGAAAACTGTCAAAGAAAGATTAGCAGAAACACTTCTTTATTTGCACGACACCTTTGGAGAAAATGAGGATAATTCCTTAAAAGTACAACTCTCAAGAGATGAATTAGCCAGTATGATTGGCACTGCCACTGAAAGCTGTATCCGTTTGCTATCTGATTTTAAAAAATTGGGATTAATTGAATTAACAGGAAAAAAAATAGTTTTAAAAAATATCCAGAACCTGAAAAAATTAGCGGATTAATTCAATTTACATTAGTCCTTCTTATTCATTATAAAATAATACACCGGAATTCCCAGCGCCACAATACACAATCCCAACCCTGTATTAAAGGTATCATAAATAAGTAACGTGAGACAAATAGCTGCTGTAACTACAATATAAATGGCCGGTACAACCGGATATCCAAACGCTTTATACGGCCTCTCGGCATTGGGTTCTTTTTTTCTCAGGATAAAAACTCCCAGAATCGTCAGGATGTAAAACAACAATGATGCAAAAGTAGCATAAGTTAACAAATCTCCAAATTTTCCCGAAATACAAAGCACACAAGCCCAAATACATTGTACCCATAATGCTTTGGCCGGAACCTGATTTTTATTTAATTCAGTCGCTTGTTTAAAAAACAATCCGTCTTTTGCCATTGCAAAAAATAATCTTCCTCCCGAAAGAATCAAACCGCTGTTGCAACCAAAAGTGGAAACCATAATTAATGCAGCCATCACAAAAACGCCTACATTCCCCATAATTACACTTGCCGCGGCCGCTCCTACTCTGTCATTGTTGGCAAACATGATTCCGCTACTCAAACTATCAGCAGCATTTGGAGTTCCCGACATTGGCAACAAAGCCAAATAAGCGAGATTTGCCAAAACATAAATAACGGTAACGATTAGAGTTCCAAGAAACAAACTTCGGGGAATATTCTTTTTAGGTTCTTTAATTTCACCTGCAATGAAAGTCACATTATTCCATGCATCACTAGAAAATAACGAGTTAATAATAGTTGCACCGGCGGCGCCCAAAATAGCCATTCCTACTAATTTTGTCACCGTAATTGTTCCGTCAGGATTGACCACTGTTTTACTGGCTTCCCACATGTTTGCAAAATTATTCGATAAAACATCCGTTTGTAAACCAACATACAATCCTAAAATAATCAGCGCAAAAAGGGCAATTAGTTTGGCCGAAGTAAAAATCAACTGAACTGTTTTTCCACTTTCGACACCTTTAGTATTAATGTAAGTAAGCAGAATTATACTAAAAATAGCCAACATTTTTTGGTACGAAAAAACAAATCCAGTACCAACCGTAAAAAGAGTTTGATCTAAAACAGGAAAGAAGATGGCGGCATAATTAGCGAAAGTAACGGCAATGGCAGCAATAACTCCGGTTTGAATCACCGTAAAAACAGTCCAACCGTAAAGGAAAGAAACTAATCTTCCGTAAGCGCGTTGTATATAAACGAATTGACCTCCCGCGTTGGGCATCATTCCTGCTAATTCTCCATAACTCAATGCCGCGGCAACAGTGATTAATCCCGTTACCAACCAGATTACCAATAGCCAGGCAGCAGATCCAATATCTCTCGCCATGGCTGATGTTACAATGAAAATTCCAGATCCTATCATGGAACCGGCAACTAAACTCGTGGCATCTATTAATCCTAAAGAACGTTTTAACTCGGTTTTATTTTCTGACATTGGTAATTTAATTATTTAAAAAAGAACCCAAATCCCGAAGTATCGGGACTAAATATTACTACAACTTCTTCGCTTCTTCCCAAAAAATATCCATCTCAGCAAGTGTCATGTCCATTAATGGTTTTCCTAATTCACCCGCTTTACTTTCTAAATATTGAAAGCGTTTGATGAATTTTTTATTAGTACGTTCCAAAGCATCTTCAGGATTTACATTCAGAAATCGAGCATAGTTGATCATCGAAAATAAAACATCTCCAAATTCGGCTTCAATTTTATCCTGATCACCCGCTTTTACCTCAACTTGTAATTCTTCCAGTTCTTCTTGAACCTTATCCCAAACCTGATGCGATTCCTCCCAGTCAAATCCAACTCCTTTTACTTTATCCTGAATTCTGCTTGCTTTTACTAATGCAGGTAAACTTTTAGGGACACCTTCGAGAACGGACTTTTTGCCTTCTTTAAGTTTGAGTATTTCCCAGTTTTGTTTCACTTCTTCCTCATCTTTCACCACCACATCGCTATAAATATGCGGATGACGATGAATTAGCTTTTCACAAATTTCGTTGCACACATCTGCTATGTCAAAATCGTTCGTCTCGCTTCCTATTTTGGCATAAAAAACAATATGCAATAATAAATCCCCTAATTCTTTTTTGACTTCGATTAAATCGTTATCTAAAATGGCATCTCCTAATTCGTAGGTTTCTTCAATGGTAAGATGACGCAGCGTTTGCATGGTTTGCTTTTTGTCCCAAGGACATTTTTCGCGCAAATCATCCATAATGTCTAATAATCTTTCGAACGCTTGCAATTGGTTTTGTCTTGAATTCATCAGAAATTGTTTTTGGTAAAAATAAAAAAATCCTGTTCAGAAAAATAGCTGAACAGGATTAAATATTATTGTAGTGAAAAATTATTCTTTTTTAGATTTTACTTTTTTAGCAGAAGCTTTTACTTCAGCTTCAGGAGTTTCTTCTGCAACGGCAGCAACCTCTTCTGTCACTGCAGCAGCCGGAGCTTCATCAGTAACTAATCCTTTTACTTGAAGCATATTATACCAGTTTAACACTTTTTTGATATCAGAAGGATACACTCTTTCTTCATCATAATCTGGTAAAATTTCCTTAAAATAAGCGATTAATGCAGCATTGTCTTCTTTATGAGATATTGCGACACCTTTATTTTCTTTGTCAGCAATTTTTTGCATGATTTCAGCTAATGGTTTTTCGCCTTCATAAGTATAAATTGAAATTTCAGACAATAAACTCACATTACTTTTCAAGTTTACTGTGATTTTTTTTCCGTCTGCCAGTGATTCCGCTACAAAGCCAGTTCTTGTTTGCACTTTTAATACATATAAACCCGGTTTCCCAGAAATGGCTAATATTTTTTCTAAATTCATGTTTTGTGTAATTATTATTAAGAATTTGACTTATTTAATTTTTATTTAAAACCAAAAACCATACCAAGCAAAGCTATAAATTTGCTCTACCTTCCCTTTTTGGCAAAAAATTTCATTCGATAATCTTGAAATGTTTTTCCTTCTAAGATGTTTTTAAGTTTCTTTTGAATCAATCGTTTTTTTAATGAGGATATTTTATCGGTGAATAAAATTCCTTCAATATGATCGTATTCATGTTGAATCACTCTCGCAATTAATCCTTCAAAAACTTCCGTTTTCATTACAAAATCCTCTTCGCAATATTCAATTGTTATCGTTGGATTTCTGTACACATCCTCTCTAACATCTGGAATACTTAAACAGCCTTCATTAAAACTCCACTCTTCACCTTCTTCTTTTATCATTTTTGCATTGATAAACGTTTTTTTGAATCCTTTTAATTCTTTTTGTTCCGCATCTTCTAATTCTTCGTCATCGCTAAAAGGAGTCGTGTCAATCACAAATAATCGAAGTGCTAATCCTACTTGTGGCGCAGCAAGTCCAACACCATAGGCATTATACATTGTCTCGTACATGTTAACAATCGTTTCTTTCAAATTTGGATCTTCCGGTGAAAGAACTTCTCCTGTTTTTCTTAAAACTGGATCGCCATATCCTATAATTGGTAAAATCATTCGTGTTGTATTAAGTATTGTCTACTGAAATTGGAGTATGTTTCCTTTTCATTCAGTTTGCAAAAATAGTAAAAAAATAGACAATGAATAATCTGCCGTTAAATATTAGCTAATATTTACAATTTAAAACAAATCAGCTGCTTTTATTGTTTGTAATATTCATACAAATTTTACCTTTGCGCCAATACAATGATATGATTTACAAAATCCGAAAATTTACCGACAGCACTCATTTTACCAATGCTATAAAAGTTACTATAGCGGCAGTCATTCCCGTTGTGATATTTTCGTTTTTGGGTAAATTTGAAATGGGTTTCGCAATGGCTCTCGGTGCTTTTTTTACGTTTCCCAGCGATATTCCAAGCAGTCTTAAACATAAAATTTACGGTATTCTTGTAACGGCGTTTCTGGTTGCAGGCACCAATTTGATTGTTAATATTGTGTACCCCTTTTCTTGGATTTTCTATCCTTTTTTAGCGGTATTAATTTTCCTAATATCGATGCTTTCAGTTTATGGTCAAAGAGCTACTATGGTTTCTTTCTCTGGCCTCATTGCCGTTTCATTAGCATTTGCAACCCTCAATTCCGGCTGGGCAATGGTGCTACATTCCGGATTAATACTTGCCGGCGGCTTATTCTATCTGTTGATTTCGCTTATTTTTCATGTCATCAGACCGCACCGTTATATCGAATTACAAATTGCAGAATGCATTAAACTTACTGCAAAATATTTGAAACTACGAGGCGATTTATGGACTTTGAATGCTAATAAAAAATCCATCATTGAAAAACAATTGCACTTACAGGTTGAACTCAATACCATTCACCAAAACTTAAGAGAAGTGTTGATTAGCAGCCACACGACTTCAGGTTCTTCTCATCAAAATCGCAAAATGCTGCTGGTTTTTATTTCTTTGGTAGAAATTCTTGAACTGGCATTATCCACAGCATTCGATCATGATAAATTGCATCAAAAATTCGATGATCACCCTACCGTTTTACTTACCTATCAACGTTTAGCTTACAATTTGGCAGCTAGTCTGAAGCAATTATCCAAAAGTGTCAAAAAACATACTAAATACATTTCGAAACACACTTTATCGAGTGATTTAAATTCCTTACAACTTGCCATTGCCGAGTATGAAAATGATTTGGAGAAAAATACTGCGTCCGAAGGGGTTTTTATGTTAACAACGATGCTCCAATATGCTGAAAAACAGGTCGAAAAAATAAAAATCGTCGAACGTGCTTTTACCCTTGATTTTAATTCTCAGGATTTGAAAGGAATCGACAAGGATTTAGAAAAATTCCTGACGCCTCAATATTATCCGTTAAGCACGCTGACCCAAAACCTGAGTTTCTCCTCTACTATTTTCAGACATTCACTACGATTAACCATAATATTAATGCTTGGATTTATTATTGGAAAATTTCTTCCGTTCCACAATGTATATTGGATTTTACTGACCATAATTGTAATCATGAGACCTGGTTATGGCTTGACGAAAGAACGTTCTTTTCACCGAATAATTGGTACGGTGATAGGCGGATTAATTGCTTTTGGAATTCTTTTCATCGTAAAAGATAACATTGTTATCAGCATTCTTTCGATTCTTTGTATACTGTTGGGATTTTCTTTTACCCAAATAAATTATAAAGTAAGTGCCATTTTTGTCACCATGTATGTCGTTTTTATTTATGGATTAATGACGCCTAACATTGGTGATTTAGTTCAATATCGAATACTTGATACAGTTGTTGGCGCCGCTTTAGCTTTTTTGGCAAATCATTTTTTATGGCCTTCCTGGGAGTTTTTAAATATTCCAGTCTACTTAGAAAAATCGATTAAGGCAAACCAAGATTATTTAAAAGAGATTTCTATCTTTTACAATAAAAAGGGAAACATTTCTACTTCATATCGTTTGGCTCGGAAAAATGCTTTTATTGAAATTGGAAATCTTATGGCTTCGTTTCAAAGAATGGTTCAAGAACCTAAATCGAAGCAAAAACAATTGCCACAAGTGTATAAACTGGCCGTTTTAAACCATTCGTTACTGTCCTCGTTAGCTTCTTTGGGCACTTACATCCAATCTCACAAAACTACAACGGCTTCAGAAGCGTTTAATGTCGTGGTAGATACTGCCATTAAAAACTTGCATAATGCGATTGCAGTCCTCAAAGAAAACAATTTAGAACTCAAAGTAAACCTTCCGCAAGAAGATTTAGCGATGCGATTTACTGAGTTGAAGAACATCCGGGAAAAAGAATTAAAAGAAGGAATTTCTATCGATGAAGATGCGTTTAAACTGAAAATGCAGGAAGCGCAATTAGTAATTGAACAATTAATTTGGTTGACTAATTTATCCGAAAATATATTAAAAACGATAAAAATACTGAAAGATTCGTAAAGAAAAAGGCGCTAAAATTAGATACAATCTAAAATTCAGCGCCTTTTATTTATTTTTATTAAATTTTAATTGTTCAGTTTTAAAACAGTAGCAGTTTCTTGTCTGACTTTCGATAATAAATCAGGATTATCGTTTAATTTCTGGCCAAAAGAAGGAATTATCGTTTTTAATTTTTCCTGCCATTCCGGCGTTTCAAATTGATCCTTAAAACACCTTCCGATCAAATCAACCATAATAGAAACAGCTGTTGAAGCACCCGGAGAGGCACCTAACAAAACAGATAACGTACCATCGGCAGTAGTGATTACTTCGGTACCAAATTCCAGAATTCCACCACCTTTTTCATCTTTTTTTATCACTTGAACACGTTGCCCGGCTCGTTCTAAAACCCAGTCTTTGGATTTCGCACCTGGCACATATTCTTTTAATGCATTAATTCTGTCTTTAGGAGACTGACGCACTTGCTGAATTAAATATCTAGTAAGTGGTATATTCTTAATACCTGCGGCAACCATAGGAATAATATTATCCGTTTTTATGGATAAAGGCAAATCAGAATAAGAGCCGTTTTTTAAAAATCGAGTCGAAAAACCAGCAAAAGGTCCAAACAGTAATGCTTTCTCGCCATTTATCATTCGGGAATCAATATGCGGAACTGACATTGGCGGCGCATCAACACTAGCTTTACCATATACTTTTGCCTGATGTTTTGCAATCACTTCCGCATTAGTACATTTCAACCATTGTCCACTGACTGGGAAACCGCCATATCCTTTTCCTTCTAGAACATTTGCTTTCTCTAACAGCGGCAATGAACCGCCACCAGCACCAATAAAAACAAACTTAGTGTACGCTTTTTTTGTTTGGCCTGTAGCCAAGTCAGTAATTTTTATTCTCCAGGACTTATCTTCTCTTTGTTTTAATTTTTGAACTTCATGGTTAAAATGAATCGTAACACCTTCTAATTTTGTCAAATAACCAAAAATACTGCGGGTTAACTCTCCAAAATTCACATCGGTACCAATTGCCATTGACGTAGCGGCAACTTTGTCTGACTCCTTTCTGCCTTCCATAACCAGAGGCATCCATTTTTTCAACTCATCAAAATCATTGCTAAAAATCATATCCTTAAATAAAGGATTCAAATGCAAAGCCTCAAATCTTGTTTTTAGGTATGCTACATTTTTTTCACCCCAAACAAAACTCAGGTGTGGAATGCTTTTTATGAAATTCTCAGGAGACGAAACTTTATTTTCTTGAACGAGATACGCCCAAAACTGTCGGGAAATCTCAAAAGATTCTGCGATACTGATTGCTTTTTTTGGATTGATGCTACCATCTTCATCTTCAGGAGTATAATTGAGCTCGCAAAAAGCAGAATGTCCAGTTCCTGCATTATTCCAAGCGTCAGAACTTTCGGCAGCAGCAATATCTAATCGCTCATAAATTTCAATTTTTATGTCAGGCTGCAACTCTTTTAGGATTAAACCAAGAGTGGCGCTCATAATTCCAGCTCCTATAAGAACTACTTCACTATTTGTACGTATGGTTTTATCAGGCATAACTACATTTTAAAGTGCAAAGATAAATTATATAAGTGCAAAAAAAAGCATAAATTTTGCCTCAGAAGTTACCTTTATTACTCTCTTTTAGTAAAAATACTACTTTTTTACATTGGTTTTAAAATCTTTTTCGTGTCAAATAGTCCTGAAGCATTATCGTTGCCGAAATTTCGTCAATCAGTGCTTTGTTAAGGCGTTGTTTCTTGCTCATTCCGCTATCAATCATCGATTGGAACGCCATTTTTGAAGTAAAGCGTTCATCAACCCGAATAACTTTCATCTCCGGAAAATGATTTGTAAAATGCGTTACAAAACCTTTTATAATAGCAGCGCTTTCTGAGGGCTCCCCATTCATTTGTTTGGGCTCACCAATAAGGACAGCTTCAACTTTCTCTTTGGAAAAATAGTCCTTCAAGAAAGCAATTGCAGTTGCTGATGGAATGGTTGTCAATCCTGAAGCTATAATTTGCATTTCATCGGTAACCGCTATTCCGGTTCGTTTTTGTCCGTAATCTATGGCGAGAATTCTTGGCATTTCAATTTTTTTCAAAGGTAACTATTTTAATATCTTAATTCTTAGCAGTAACAGAAATGTAACTTCGCTATCATTTTTTTTAAAAATTTATTTGTTCCCCATTAAAATATAAAGAACAATTATCATTTTAAATTAAATATTAAAACAAGAAGTTAAATCTGTAACATTTTCTAATCATTTTGCTTTTTTGCTTTTGGCTAAAAATCCTATCTTTGTCAAAAATTATTAAAAAAATGAATCCATTACAACCGATTATAGAACAAGCTTGGGAAAACCGCGCTTTGTTACAAGAAACAACAACTACTGACGCGATCAGAGAAGTTATCGAATTATTAGACACCGGAAAACTACGCGTAGCTGAACCAAAAGGCGACACTTGGCAAGTAAACGAATGGGTTAAGAAAGCCGTGGTTATGTACTTCCCAATTCAAAAAATGGAAACATGGGAATCAGGAATTTTTGAATACCATGACAAAATGTTATTAAAAAGAGGCTATGCTGAAAAAGGAATTCGTGTGGTTCCCAATGCAGTAGCACGTTACGGCGCTTACATTTCAAGTGGGGTTATTTTGATGCCTAGTTATGTAAATATTGGTGCGTATGTTGACGAAGGAACAATGGTAGACACTTGGGCAACCGTGGGTAGTTGTGCTCAAATTGGTAAAAACGTACACTTAAGTGGTGGTGTTGGTATTGGTGGTGTTCTTGAACCTTTGCAAGCGGCTCCGGTAATCATTGAAGATGGTGCATTTATTGGTTCACGTTGTATCGTAGTTGAAGGAGTTCATGTTGGGAAAGAAGCCGTTCTTGGTGCCAATGTTTGTTTGACTGCATCTACAAAAATTATTGATGTTACAGGTGAAACTCCTATTGAAATGAAAGGTTTTGTTCCTGCTCGTTCGGTAGTAATTCCAGGAAGTTATACAAAAACGTTTCCAGCAGGAGATTTTCAGGTGCCTTGTGCTTTAATCATTGGAACACGCAAGCCTTCAACAGATTTGAAAACTTCATTGAATAACGCTTTACGTGAATATGACGTAGCGGTATAACAATTAATAACACATTAAAAAATGAATATTGGCTTTGAAGCGAAAAGAGTTTTTCATAACAGAACAGGACTTGGCAACTATAGTCGGGATTTAATACGCTTACTCAGCCAATATTCTCCTGAAAATAATTATTTCTTATACAATCCTAAGTCTTCAGCTTCAAAACTATTTGAAGTTAATGACAATAACGTTTTTGAAAAAAAACCATCATCTTCTTTTTACACTACATTTTATAATTTATGGAGACAAAAAGGAGTTACAGAAGATTTAGTAAAAGATAAAATCAATATTTTTCATGGTTTATCAGGAGAAATACCCCTAGGATTGCGTGCAAATAAAATAAAAAGTGTGGTTACCATTCACGATTTAATTTTTGTGAGGTACCCTCATCTTTATTCTTTCTTTGAAAGAAAAATTCATTTTTATAAATTCAAAAAAGCGGCTCAACAATCAGATATGGTTATAGCAATTAGTGAACAAACCAAAAATGACATCGTTGAATTTTTAAAAATTGATACTTCAAAAATAAAAGTTATTTACCAAGGTTGTCACGCTGTTTTCAAAAAGGACTTTTCTGACAACGAATACAAAGAAGTTATTACTAAATTTAATTTACCCAAAGAATTCATACTTAACGTAGGAACAATTGAGACTAGAAAAAACATTCTCTTAGCTGTAAAAGCAATAAAAAACTTAGATACTTATTTAGTTATAGTTGGTAAAGAAACCGCTTACACAAACGAAATTACAAACTATATCTCAGAGCATCATTTAGAAAATAAAGTCTTATTTCTAAAAGAATTAAGCCTTCAGGAATTGGCCATACTATACAAATTAGCTAAAGTTTTTGTTTATCCATCCTTATATGAAGGATTTGGAATTCCTATTATTGAAGCATTATATTCTAAAACTCCTGTAATAACAACACTTGGCGGTGTTTTTCTGGAAGCTGGAGGACCCGATTCTATTTATGTGAATCCAACGAGCATTAATGAAATGGAAAACGCCATTTTGAAATTACTGCAAAACGATGATTTACGCGAAGAAATCACCCAAAAAGGCTGGAAATATGTTCAAAAATTTAACGATGAAGTTGTAGTAAAGCAGTTAATTACTTCTTACAATAATCTTGTAAAATTATAATTTTTTCTTACTTAATTTATGTAGTTGTATAAGGTTTGCATATTTAATATAGGAAAAATATGCCTGAGTTAAAGAAATCGTTAACCCATCGATTCCATTAAAAATACCTTTTTTGAAAAAATAACATCTAATAAAAGATGTCAAACCATTTACTAATGGCTTAATCGAACTTACCTTTTTACCCTGATCAAATAATTGCTGTGCATTCCAATCTGCATATTGATTTTTTTTGGCAATAATTTGAAAAAAAGAATGACTGCCATAATGAAGAATATGGGTTTTTAGTTTTTTAGCGTTTGTAGAAATAATTTTTTGATGCACTTTATCACTAGATGGATGTGCTGATTTTTTATTAAAGAAACGTATTTTATGATCAGGATACCATCCTGCAAAATCAATTATTTTATCCTGAAGAAAATTTTTAACTCTAAAACTAAATGCATCATACTCTGTATTCAGATATCTTTTTTCTATAATAAAACCAACTGAATCTTGATCTAAAAATTCATCAGCATCAAGGTTTAATATCCAGTCATTTTTACAATATGGCAGACCAAATGACCGTTGAGGACCATCTCCCAAAAAATTTTTCTGAATTACTAAAGCACCCTTATTTTTTGCTATTTGAACAGTTGCATCTGTACTGAATGAATCCACAATTATAACCTCGTCACAAACTTTAAAAAGCGCATCGATACACGCTCCAATTATTTTCTCTTCATTAAATGTTATAATCAAACCACTAATTCCCATAATAAACCTATTAAAATTATACGTTACAAATGTATAACATTATGAAGTATACGTTAAGATCAAAAAAAAATAAATTGAAAATAGTAATCAAAAAATGAATAAATTTACAAAAAATAAAAAATCTCGTTTTGCTAACAAAAAAACACAATTTTTTAATTAAACTATTTAAAAAATAAATAAAAATCCATTGTTAAAATAGACTGCCCCCAAAAAGTTAGACACTATTTGGGGGTATTTTTATGGAAAGAAAAGTCAAGTATGACTATGCGTTTAAGCTTGAATGCGTAAAATTAGTATTAGAAAAACATTATTCTTGTAATTATGTTTCTAGTCAAAAAGGTCTAAACGAATCTAACATTCGTAAATGGGTTGGATTTTACAGGCAGTACGGTACCATTGGTTTGCTTCCAAGAAAGAACCAAAGTTACTCGGTAAGTTTTAAATTGAAAGTACTAAAAGCAATTAATAAGGATTTATTATCCCTGAGAGATTCATGCTTAAAATTTAACATCCCAGACGCGGCTATTATTGTCAAGTGGAAGAAAGATTTTGCTAATTTTGGTTTAAAAGCCTTACATCCAAAAACCAAAGGCAGACCAAAATCTATGAATGATAACTAACGTAAAAAGCGAAAATCAGATAAACCGCTAACAAGAGAAGAAGAACTTCTTTTAGAGATTGAAGCATTACGTTGTGAGAACGATTTGCTAAAAAAGTTACAAGCCTTAATTCAAGCAGAAGAGAAAGCCAGAAAGCGCAAGCCATAATGGAATTAAGGCATAAGTTTGATTTGAATTTACTTTTAAATCAAACCAATATGGTACGAAGTAACTTTTATTATCATCAAAAAAAGAATAAATCAGCTGTTAAATATCAAGTGATAAAAGAGTTGATTACATCCATTTACAACCAGCATAAAGGCCGCTACGGATACAAGAGGATAACAGATGAATTAAACAATAAAGGAATAGTTATCAACCATAAAACCGTTTTAAGACTAATGAAACTATTAGGGCTAAAAAGTTTAATCAGAGTAAAAAAATACAAATCATATAAAGGGGAACAAGGTAAAATAGCTCCAAACCTTAAAGAGGAATTTTAAAGCTGAAGCTCCAAATCAAAAATGGGCAACCGATATAACCGAATTTAATATCTCTGGAAAGAAACTGTATTTATCGTCTATTATTGACTTATTTAATCAAGAAATAATTAGTTATGAACTTACGGAAAGGCCCGTTTTTAATCAAGTAGTTATGATGCTCGAAAAAGCATTTAAAAAAATACCCAACGACACTAATCTGACCTTACACTCAGATCAAGGCTGGCAATATCAAATGAAACGATACCAGTATTTGTTAAAAGAAAAAGGAATTAAACAAAGTATGTCCAGTAAAGGAAACTGTCTGGATAATGCCATTATAGAAAACTTCTTCGGTGTACTGAAATCAGAACTGTTTTACATACAAAAATTTGCAAGTTTAGATCAACTAAAGCGGGAAATTAAAAAATATATAAACTATTACAATAACGATAGAATTAAGTCAAATTTAAAAAAAATGAGCCCGATACAATATCGAGCTCACTATTATCAAAATTAATTATAAATTTGTCCAAACTTTTGGGGGCAGTCCAAAATGAAGTATTAAAGACTCGAATGTTTTATTTTATAAAAAAATTCAATTGTATGATTTACAATGTAAAGCTAACAGCTTTAATAATTACATTAAATGAAGAGGCCCAAATGCATCAGCTTTTAACCGACTTGAATTTTGCAGATGAAATAATTGTTGTAGATTCCTTCAGTACTGACAAGACAGAGGAAATTGCTACTTCTTATAAAAATGTGAAATTTTTACAAAACAAATTTGAAAATTTTAGTTGCCAAAGAAACTTTGCTATCTCACATGCAAAAAATGATTGGATTCTTTTTCAAGATGCTGACGAAAGACTTACTCCTGAATTAAAAATTGAAATTTTAGAAACTCTAAAAACGAACGGAAGAGAAATTGCTTTCTTATTTCCGCGAACATTTATGTTCAAAAATAAAGTTTTACTTTTTAGTGGATGTCAAACTGATACAATATTCAGACTGTTCAATAAAAATTTTGCTAAATATTCAAGTGAAAAATTAACCCATGAAAAACTAATTACAAAAGGAGAAATTGCCACCCTTAAAAATAAACTGATCCATTACTCCTATTTTGATTTTGAGTCTTATAAATCGAAAATGGTTCATTATGGTAAGCTCAAAGCTCAGGAAAAATTTATTATGAAGCAAAAAAACTCATTCTTCCTTCAAATATTTCACCCCGCTTACGATTATTTTTATAATTATTGTATCCGTTTAGGCTTTCTTGATGGCAAAAAAGGAATAATTATTTGTTCTTTGAGGGCCTACTCTATATTTATTCGACATCAAGAATTGAGGAATCTGTGGAAAAAAATAACCCCTATTTCCAAAAAATAAGTTTCTTTTTTATTCTTCTTTTTCTCCAAAATTTTTGTTGAAAATCAGCAGTATAATACCACATCTTCTCAAAAACCTCCTCAAACGATTTATTGTATAAAATTGCATATTCCTCACTCATGATGGAAATCATCTCTTTTTTCGTTGCCAGCCTACTTAAATTTTTCATTCGAGAATCAAAACCCATCTCTTTGTAAAAATTCATTCGATTTAAATCAACCAAGAAAAAATCATAATTACCATTCACTCTCTTTTTTACCAAGGTGTTACCTGGTGAATGATCCAAAAATTCAATTCCTTTCTCGTGCATATTAAATGAAAATCTAATGAACTGTCTCAATATATTTTCAGAATCTGGATAATCTTCATTTTCAACTAAATCTCTAAACATAAAATCAGCATAAAGATGTCTACATAAATAAAAACTTCTTTTAAGCCCAAAAACCGAAACTTCCTCAAAATATGCAACAGGTTCCGGGGTACCTATATGATTTTTAATCAGTGCTTTCGCATTTAAAAATGAACGACCCGCTTTAGATATCCTAAAATATCTGTAAATAATTTTATTAATAAAATTTGGGATTTTAAACGATTTTATATTGATTGTATAACTGTCAAATTCAAATAGTTTTATTTTATTTCTATCGCCATCAACTAAAACAATACCACTATTATCATAATTCAGGAGAATTTCATTTAACTTATCCTCAAAAGAAATAAAAGATTTTGAAACTTTTGATATCATCATATTAATTTAATTTCCAACAAAAATAAATATTTAATAATCATTCTAAAAACTATATTTGCAATAAGTTTAAATTACAGCCATGTACAATGAAAATAACGATAATAAGTCATGATGATTGGGGATTCAATAAACAAATAGCAGAGGAATTAGAAAGGAAAGGACATGTTGTTACAAATATTAATTTTAGTAATTTTAAATACAAGTACCCTAATTTTTCGTACAAAATATATAATTTTTTCTTAAAGGCTTTGCTGAAAAAAAATCTGAAAAACATACATTTTGGTAAAAAAATCATTGAACATCTAAAAGAAAACAAAGAAAAACAAGATATTATCTTAACTATCAAAGGAGACTTTATTGATCCAGTAAGCGTTCTTGAATTTAAGAAATTCACAAACAAATCTATCGCTTATTTTAATGATAACATATATCGTTGCCCTAAAATAATTCGTGTCATCCCTAACTTTGATGAGGTTTTTTCTTTTGAAAAAGATGATTGTGAAAAATACAATTTAAAATTTATTACCAATTGGATATACACTTCAAAATTAGAAGCAAAAAAAGAATTTGATTACCAAATTTTTAACATTAGTTCCAAAGACAAGAGATTTCCCTTAATTAGCAAAATCGCCGCCGATTTAAAATCAAAGGGGATAGTCTATAAAATCATAGTCTTTGATAAGAAAATGAAAACTATTGACCCAAACATCGAATTCATATCAAAACACATCCAAATTTCTGAAGTGAATAAATATATAAACGGCTCAAAATTACTACTTGACATAAGTAGAAAAGAACAAAAAGGTTTGACATTTAGAGTGTTTGAAAGTTTAGGATTAGAAAAAAAGTTAATCACAACAAACACTGATATAAAAAACTATGATTTTTACAATCCAAATAATATTTTAATCATTAACGAAGAAAATCCTGTAATTCCACAAGATTTTTTGAATTATGAATATAAAGAAATTCCCGAATTTATTTTGAAAAAATACGCTTTAAGTAATTGGGTAGATATCGTTTTTAGATCGTATTAAAATATAATGCAAAAATAAATTCTATTTCATGTAAAGATCATCAAGGTATAAATTTAGAGAAGATAAATATGAACACTTGCGCCAAAAAGTAAAAATTTAAAATCTAATATGTCCATCTAATATTTTTTTGAATCTAACATTGTTCACCCTCAATAATTTATCTTAATTAATTTATGAAAAAAAATACTAAAATTAACATCATCTTACCACTTCTTCCCAAAAAACCAATTGGAGGCTTTAAAGTTTTATTCGAATACGCAAACCAGATGGTAGAAGATTCATGCGATGTAACAATTTATTATCCAAAAAAATTAAAACCTGAGAATATAAAAAAAGGTCTTTGTCATAAATTCCTTTTAAAAGTTTTTCAACTCTTAAAAAAATTTAAAAAACACAATGTAATTTGGTTTAATTTGAACAAAAAAGTAAAGGAAGAGTATGTTTATACTTTAGAAGAAAAATACATAAAAGAAGCTGATATAATTATTGCAACATCATGGGAAACCGCTGCATGGATTGGAAATTACTCGACTGGAAAAGGAAAAAAACTATATTTGATTCAAGGTTTTGAAACTTGGTCAGGAACTAAAGAAGAAATTTTTGCAACTTGGAGAATGCCTTTTCAAAAAATTGCAATTGCTCAATGGTTAAAAAATTTAATTAATGAAATTGGAGAAGAATGCAGCATTATAAGAAACGGCTTGGATCATGAAGCATTTGGAATAGACATTAACATTGCAGACCGAAATCACAATAAAATAAGCATGTTATACCATAAATCAGAAATTAAAGGATCAGGCATTGGTATTGAGGCGCTGAAAATCGTTAAAAAAAGTATTCCTAATTTAGAAGTTGACTTTTTTAGCACTTACAAAAGAAATACAAAAATACCAAAGTTTATAAATTATTATGTTAAACCTAAGAATTTAAGAAAAATATATAACAATTCGAGCATATTTATAACTACAAGTTTTACAGAGGGCTGGGGACTACCTCGGGCGGAAGCTATGCTGTGTGGTTGCGCAACGATAATTACCAACATCGAAGGACATAAAGATTATGGAATAGATGGGGAACATTATTTAATGGTTCCGCCAAAAGACTCAAATGAATTAGCAAATACAATCATAAAATTAATAGATAACAAAGAATTGATGTATAAAATATCAGAATCAGGTAACAAATTAATGAAAAAATTCTCTTGGGAAAGTTCTTATCAACAAATGAAAACTAATTTTTAATGAACGACGAAATACATAAAGCTTACGAAGTTATAAAAGAAGGCGGAATCATCCTGTATCCTACTGACACCGTTTGGGGAATTGGTTGCGACGCCACAAATCCTGAAGCTGTAGCCAAAATATATAAGCTCAAGAAAAGAATTGAAACTCAAAGCATGATTGTTTTGATGAATGGTGAAAAAATGATGTACAATGTCTTTAAAGACATACCAGAAGTGGCCTGGCAAATAATGGATTTAGCTGAAAATCCAACCACTTTAGTTCTGGACAAACCAAGAAACGTAGCCCCAAATTTAATTGCATCAGATAATACGTTGGGAATTCGAATCGTGAAAGAGCCTTTTTGCTTCAAGTTAATGGAAAAAATGAAAAAACCGTTAGTTTCAACATCGGCAAATATCTCCGGACAACCTACTCCAAAAAGTTTTAAAGAAATCAGTCCTGAAATTATAAAAGGCGTGGACTATGTTGTAAATTTGCATCGCGAAAAAATTGCCGGAAAACCTTCTACAATTATAAAATTAACGAACGATTCTCAGGTAAAAGTGATCCGTAAATAGTAATGAGTTTTCAGTCGCAGTTTTCAGTTTTCAGGACTTAAAACCTTAAACTTCAAACTTTAAACACATAAGAATGAATATTAAAACTTGTTATAAAGAGTTTTTAAACAATAAAATTTTCGAGGTCATCTCTCAAGCTTCCCAAGAACTTAACGTTGATAGTTATGTGATTGGTGGTTTCGTAAGAGATTTACTTTTGAACAGAGACTTTAAAAAAGACATTGACATTGTTGCTGTTGGCAGCGGAATCGAACTGGCTTTAAAAGTTTCTCAACTACTCCCTAACAAACCAAAAGTTCAGGTTTTCAAAACCTACGGAACAGCGATGTTGCGTTTTGAAGACACCGAAATTGAATTTGTAGGCGCCAGAAAAGAGTCCTATAATCTCGATAGCCGAAACCCCGTTGTAGAAAACGGAACATTAGAAGACGACCAAAATCGCCGCGATTTCACTATTAACGCTTTAGCTTTATCCTTAAACGCAAAGAATTTCGGAGAATTATCCGATCCTTTTAATGGATTGGAAGATTTAAAGCACAAAATAATCCGAACACCTTTAGATCCTGATATTACTTTTTCTGATGATCCGTTACGCATGTTAAGAGGGATTCGTTTTGCGAACCAATTGGGGTTTGAAATTGAAGGAAATTCGTTGAACTCTTTAACCAAAAACGCAGACCGAATCAAAATCATTTCCGGAGAACGAATCGTCGATGAATTGAATAAAATTCTCTCGACAGACAAACCTTCTGTAGGATTCTTGTTGTTGTTCAAAACCGGACTTTTAGATATTATTCTTCCAGAATTGACTGCTCTGAATCAAGTTGAAGAAATTGAAGGCCATACACATAAAAATAATTTCTATCACACGCTGGAAGTTGTTGATAATATTTGTCCACACACTGATGATGTTTGGTTGCGCTGGTCAGCATTATTGCACGATATTGGAAAAGCACCAACGAAACGCTTTAATAAAAAACAAGGCTGGACTTTTCATGGACATGAATTTCTTGGTGGAAAAATGGCAAAAAAGATATTTGAGCGATTGCACATGCCATTGAATCACAAAATGAAATTTGTACAGAAAATGGTCATGATGAGTTCGCGTCCGATTGTTTTATCTCAAGACACGGTTACAGATTCAGCCGTGCGCCGTTTAGTTTTTGATGCTGGTGAAGATGTTGAAAATTTAATGACGTTGTGCGAAGCAGATATCACTACCAAAAACCCAAATAAATTCAAAAAGTATCACAGCAACTTCGAAATCGTCCGCAAGAAAATTGTGGAAGTCGAAGAACGTGATCAAGTGCGAAATTTTCAACCGCCGATCTCGGGAGAAGAAATCATGGAAATATTCAACTTGGAACCATCCAAAGAAATTGGGATATTAAAAGAAGCGGTAAAAGAAGCCATTATAGAAGGTGAAATCCCAAATGAATATCAAGCGGCTTATGATTTTGTTTTAAAAAGAGGAGAGAAATTAGGGCTAAATAAAGTTTAACTAGTGTTTAGTTTAAATTTTTAAAGATTTTATTTAAATTTACTAAAAATTAGAAACATGAATATTTCCGATTTAAAACGAGATCTGATTAAAAAAATATCTGAAACTGAGGACAGTGTTTTGTTGCTACAAATCAATACTTTATTGAACGAAAAAAACGAAAATGAATCAGAAAAAAATATGTCTTCAGTTCATGAACCTGACTTAAAATATGAAAGTGTCAGAATTTTTTCAGCAGAAGAACAGCGAAAAATAAACATCGCCTTAAAACAAGTTGAAAATGGCGAATTTATTTCTGATGAAGAAGCCCAAATTGAAATAGAAAAATGGTTCGAAGAACAAGAAAAGTAGTTTGGACTACATTTGCAAGAGAATCAAGAACTGCAATTTTTTTATATTGTAATAAGAGAAATAAATCTACGAATTACAGTAAAAAACTTCATGTCTTATTTCAAGATTCAATACAACAACTTACGGTTTTTCCTGAAAGCTCTATAAAATCCAACAACGAAAATGTCCGACTCAAAATTGCAAGTCATTTCGAAATTATCTACACTATTTCAGATACTCAAATTTTTGTTTTAGACATTTGGGACACAAGACAAAATCCTCAAAATTTTCCAATTCAATAAATGAAAAATAAAAATAAATCCGTAATTATCTGGCTGCTTTCAGGATGCTTATTATTGTTTATGATGGTTGTAGTAGGTGGAATTACCCGATTGACCAATTCCGGTTTATCCATGACCGACTGGCATTTAGTAACCGATACTTTTCCGCCTTTGACAGAGGAAAAATGGTCACAAGCTTTTGCCGAATATAAAAAATTTCCAGAGTATCAAAAAATCAATGTTCACAATGATTTTACGCTCAGTGATTATAAATTTATCTACTTCTGGGAGTGGTTTCACCGCTTAATAGGACGAATTATTGGTTTGGCATTTATTATTCCTTTTGTCTATTTCTTGTTCAAGAAACGTCTTTCACCAGAAACAATCAAAAAATGCATTGTATTGCTATTTATGGGCGGTTTTCAGGGCTTCCTGGGTTGGTTCATGGTGCGTAGCGGATTAATCGACAATCCGGATGTTAGCCATTTTAGATTGGCATTACATCTCACATTTGCCTTTTTAACGTTTGCTTACACACTTTGGGTAGCTTTAGATTTAATTTACCCAAACAAAACTGCAGTTATCCAGCCATTGCGAAATCTTGCGCGTGTCGCATTAGTTTTTCTAATTATCCAAATCATTTATGGCGGTTTTGTTGCCGGTTTGAACGCCGGATTAATTCACAATCATTGGCCTTTAATGAGCGACGGACAATTCATTCACGACAGTGTGTTCATTGAGAAAAGCACCTTGTTTTTAAATTTTATCGAAGGAAAAAGCGGCGTTCAATTCGTACACAGAACCATGGCGTATGTTGTGGTAGGATTAATTCTCGCACTTTATTTCATTAGTAAAAAACATGTTGTTTCCTCGCTTCAGAAAAAAGGAATCACTATCTTAGTGTTGATTGTATTTTTGCAGTTCCTATTAGGCGTGTTTACTTTACTTTATGGTGTTCCACTTTGGCTGGGATTGTTACATCAAGTAATGGCCTTCTTTTTACTAGCGGCAATGACATTCACTTTACATCGATTATCAAAATAAAAGCATAACAACTGTTACACCTGACTATATTGTCGCATTTCATTGTTTATTAACGTAAATGTCTAAACTTGCCGCTCAAGATAAATTTCTGGATTTATCAGATTATGGAAGAACCTTCGGAAAGTTCCTAGCCAATCAATTAAAAAACACCCGCTTTACTCCCATACATGTTACGTTGCTTTTTGGTATTTGCGGTTTGATAGCCATTTATTTTATTCTGGACGGATCTTACTTTTTAGCCGGTTTTTTCATTTTGTTGAAATCAGGAATTGATGCTGCAGATGGCGAACTGGCAAGACTAAAAAAAACGCCCTCTTACACCGGAAGATATTTAGACAGTGTATTTGATATCATCCTAAATTTTCTCTTTTTGATGACAATTTGTTACGTTTCAAAAACGAATATCTGGATGACAATTTTGGCCTTTATCGGCATTCAATTACAAGGCACTTTATACAATTATTACTATGTCATTTTGAGAAACAAATCGGTTGGCGGAGATACAACCAGCAAAATTTTCGAAAATAAATCTCCTGAAGCTTTACCCGGAGAAACCCAAAAATCAGTTGATATTTTATTCCTAATTTATACTATTGTATATGGTGCTTTTGATAAAATAATTCACACACTTGATAAAGATGCTTACAAAGTAAAAACGTTTCCAAACTGGTTTATGACTCTGGTTTCTATCTACGGATTAGGCTTTCAATTATTGATTATAGCTGTAATGTTACCTATGAATTTAATAGAATATATCATTCCGTTTTTTATACTTTACACCACATTAATTTTTGTTATTATTGGTATTCGAAAAGTATTTTTTAAGGTTTAAATTCATCATAGACATAATCTATATCATATACACAAAACACACATTACCAATATTTTAAGAAACTACACCTGTACTTATAATTTAGTACTTATTTTAATCAAGCTCGATACAGTGCAAAAAAGAAGTATTATGTCATTTATCGGAATTATATAATAGTTCCCTTTAATTGTATAACAATTTTATAGTTTAAAATTGCAAAATTTGTCAAGAACAAATAGTAATTTAAAACTTGTATATTATGCCAAATTCAAAAGAGATTGAAGGAAACTGGAATGAGTTAAAAGGAAAACTTAAACAAAAATTCGCCGATTTGACGGATGATGATTTATTATACGATGAGGGTAAAGAAGATGAAATGTGGGGTAAATTACAACAAAAATTAGGCAAGACACAAAAAGAAATTAAATCATTACTTGATTAATTTTTAAATCCTAAACTTACACAAACTGTTTCAATTGCAAGCGTCAAAATTTTTCCTTTTCCTGATTTTTTTTACCGCATTTGAAACAGTTTTTTTTACGCTCTAAAACTACCCAATCCAGGTTTTAAAATCGGATACTTTTTCCCTGCTTACAATCACATCTTCTTCTGAAAAGGAAGGCAAAATAACTTTTAATCGGGAGTTGCTGTAAACTACAATTTCTTTTATTGCTTTAAGAGGAACTATAAATTTTCGGTTAATTCGAAAGAAATCGGCGGGATCTAATTCCTTTTCTAAAAGTTCCAAAGTACATTCAATTAAATAATCCCTTTTATCAAAAGTGTGAATGTAAGTTCCTTTATTTTCACTAAAAAAACATTCGATTTCATCTATTGAAATCACTTTCAAATGTTGGCCTATTTTTACCGTAAACCGTTTTTTATAATTTTTCTCAAATGGATTGATTAACATCTTTTTGATTTGCTCAAAATCGATTCCAAGGCTCTGTGATTGTATTTCCTCTTTTGGCAAAAGCGATTTAAATTTCGCGACAGCAATTTTCAAATCGTCCTCATCAATGGGTTTCAAAAGATAATCGATACTGTTCAATTTGAAAGCGCGTAGGGCATATTCATCATAAGCCGTTGTGAAAATTACGGCGCTCTTAATTTTAACTTTTTCAAATATTTCAAATGACAACCCATCCGACAATTGAATGTCAAGAAAAATCAAATCCGGGTGCCCATTTTTAGAAAACCATTCTATAGATTCTTCCACGGAATGAAGCATCACTCCTACCCCAATATTTAGCTTTTCCAGTTTTCTCTGAAGCAATCTCGCAGCTGGTTTTTCGTCTTCTATTATTATTGTAGTCATATTTGGATTTTGGGTTTTAAGCTTTGGGTTACAATACTACGGTCCAGACACCTATTTATTACTCCCATTTTTCGCTTTTTTCTTTCTCCATCAACTCCCTGATTTTTCTATCTTCCCAGTTTCTTCCAAAAATCCAGTTTGGCAAGAAAACAGAAAATCCATGTGCCACTATTCCTACTCCCCACACAAATGCCGTAAAGAAATTTTCTATTTTGAAATAACTTTCTCCTGGATCCAAATCTCTAATATTGATGAATACAATCATTGTATTTACGGCTATATACACTATTAAATGCGTATAAAAACCTTTCAATCGCTTCACTTCCTGTTTGGCGGCTGCGTACTTATCTTCCGGTTGGAATTCTCCAAACTCAAAATTATAATTTCTTTTCATTTTGATATTATTAAGTGTCATTTGAATTAAAAACAAAAGCAATTCTATTTTAATGCAAAAATGGGATCTTACGTCCAAGTATCTTTTCTCCCATTTTCTTTATCCATCAACTCCTTAATTTTTTGGTCTTCCCAATCTTTACCAAAAAATGGCATATAATTAAAGACTTTCATACCATGAAAAATCACTCCAATTCCCCACCCTAACAGAGGCCAAAAAAACCATAAATGCTCGGGAGATGTCACTAAATTTATGATTAGGAGAGCAATATTAACGACCACATAGGCAGTCAAATTCCCATAGAAACCTTTAATTTCTTCCACTTGTTTTTTCGCTTCAAAATAGCGCTCTTCATTTTGATATGTATTTTTCATGATTCTTTATTTAAATTTTTCTATGTTTAAAACGCATCTGATTCTTATCTCCAAGTTTGCTTATGCTCTTCTTTGCGCAAAATTTCCTGAATTTTTCTTTCTTCCCAATTGGAACTGTAACCAAAAACCTTGAATGCATGCATCGTCAATCCAAATCCCCATCCGGCTGCAGAAAACCAAAACCATTGAAACTGTGGTGAAAACGTTAAATTGATGTAAATTAAAAATGGAATCACACAACAGTAAGAAATCAAGTTTCCGTAAAATCCTTTTAGCGCTTCCACTCGCTTTTTGGCTCTATAATAGGCGCTATTTTCATTGGTGGTTGTCGTTGTTTCCATAACCGAAATTTGTTTGGTTAAAATAGGTATTTTAACCGTAAATGTTTTTTCGTTTTGAGCAATCAAAACTTTTCTATTGGTAATAATTCCATAACGATTGATGATATTTTGCAAACCAACTCCTTGACGCTCCTGCAAAACTTCTTTCTTTTGATAATCATTTTGAATAGCAAGATAATCTCCTTCAATAGTAATGCGAATGTGTAAAGGCCTTTGTTCACTCACAACATTATGTTTTACGGTATTCTCCAATAAAAGCTGTAAAGAAAGTGGAACTACCTTGGCCTCAGGATTGATGTCTGCTGCAGGTAATTCGTAAAACAAACTGTTCTCAAAACGCATTTTCAGCAGGTTCATGTAGGTTTTGGCGAAAGCCAATTCTTCTTCTACAGAAATTAATTCTTTATCTTTTTGTTCTAATACATACCTGTAAATTTTGGACAAGGAAGTCGTAAATCGTTGCGCATTGTCTGGATTTTCTTCGATTAAAGAACTTAATACATTCAAACTGTTGAAAAGAAAATGAGGATCAATTTGGTTCTTTAAACTTTCAAACTTCGCATTTGCTGTTCCTGCGATAATTTTCTGTTCTTTGACTTTGTTTTCATTATACGCTTTGTAAAATGTAATAGTGTAAATGGATAATGTGACAAAAAAAGTGATTATTATTGATCCTAAATAGCTAGAGGGCTTTTCGTTAGTCAAGAAGTAGTCAAAAGAGTTTTTATTGTACACCACTTCCTCAAAAACGTGCATTAAAAAAATGACCAACAATGAAACCAAAAACGAACCTATAAAACCAAATGCTATTCTTTTTACTGAAAAACGTTCTTCAAAATAAGAGTCTAATTTCCAAAAAAGAAACATGTTTGCAGCATATAAAGAGAAAGTATACATCATTGTGAAAAAAAAATTGATCAGCAGTCTCTTACCAAAATAGATTTCACTTCCCATTATCACATTGACTAATTGAATCACTGCAAAAATTAGTAAGGTCAATTTTATTGCTCTTTGAAGTTCTTTATATATTCTACTCATTTTATTATGCTTTTAATTTAGAAGCTGCAATCACCAAAAGGCTTTAAAAGTTTTACTCTCTGTTGTTTCATTTTCCTATTTACAATTTTTCTGTGCTGCTAATGCTCTGTCCAATCCCCATTTTGGAGAAAAAGGTGTTTCAGGTTTAAAAGTAGCAAAAAGTCCAATAGCTTTTTCAATTTGCGCACACATTGGCTTCGTTTCTGTTCCCCAAAATTGAGCTCCACCAATTTCAAATTCGGCTTTACCAAAAACAACTCTTGGGTTTTCCGGAGCAATTGCCTGTGCTTTTCCGTACAATTCCAAAACCGTTCCGGATAATTTTTGTCCGTTTGTCATTGGGTCAAAAGCTATCCAAGCCGTATGAATCATTGCTTGCATGACCAATAATTCGGCATTATTTGGATTTTTAACCATTTCTATATCTAATGATTTTTGTGCTTTCGAAAGTAATAAATTCATTTGATCTTTATCTTTTGTTCTAAAAGCAGTCGTGGTATTCACCAATGCAACATAATAATTTGGCAACCAACTTGTTTTTTCAGCACCGGAAATTCTTTCGAACAAATCAGAAGCTTCCGTGTTTTTTCCTTCGCCCCATAATTGGAACGCTTTTCCCATACCTTGTTCAAATTGCCCTTGAGCCGATAATAAACTACAGATAAAAAATGCGATTGTTGTGATAATTTTAGTCATGATTTCTTGTTTTTTTTAAGGGTTGTTATTTTGATGATTGAAACGTTGTGTTATTGATACTTCAAAAGTATCTCAGTTTTCATTAGATTAAAATTTATAAATACTGAACTGTCAATTTTGATGGATGAGTTGCGATTTAGTCGAAAGTCATAAAGCCGAAAGTCATAAAGTGGAATGAGTTTCCGTTTAATAGGATTTTATACTTTTGACATTACGACCATTTTTAAAGATTCCGCAACTGATTGTCTTTTTTATCGTTGCTAATCGTCCAAAAGAATCCTACAAAGAAAAACCGATCTGCTGTAGGAATGATTTCCTTTCTGTTGTAAAAGCCCGCATTATCCGAATTGTTCGCATATTCGTAGCCAAAAACATTTTGACTTCCTAAAACATTAGAAACCGAGAAGTATAAAATCTTTTGTTGTGAAAGCAAATATGCCCAATTGAAGCTCAAACTGTTGTACGATTTGGTTTTTCCATTCATAAATTTCGTTTCATTTGGATTGTTGTATGGCCGTCCGGAACTGTATGAATTCGTGAAACCTATTTGTGATTTCCAATCGTTTATCCAGTATTTAGTAACGATTGACAAACTGTGATCCGCCACAAAACTTGGTGTGACTTCAGAACTGAAATTTTTATAATCTCTTTCGGTATCGATGTAGGAATAAGAAACCCAATATTCTAAATTTTTGATTGATTTTCCATCTCTCCAAAACAAATCCAACCCTTTGGCATAACCAGAACCGGTATTATTGTAAATCGAATTAAATGCGGCCATTTGGGTGTCGAATTTCACTAAATCGCGATAGTCTTTATAATAGGTTTCTGCACGAAATGTTTTCCCGTTTTTATTGTACTGAAAATTCAAAATGTAATGCGAGGCTTTTTCGCTTTCAAACTGATTGTTGTTGGAATACTTGATGTATTCAGCACTTGGAGTTTGAGTAAAATCGCCATATGCAAATGAAAATTGACTGTTCTTCGCCATTTTATAAGCAAATGAAATTCGGGGGGAAATAAAATTTTCATTCAGCAAATCATTATTTGAAGCTCTTAAGCCTACTTTTGCAGCCCATTTTTTAGAGAAGAAAATATCAGCTTCAGTGTAAACAGCCGCAATGTTTGCATCGTAGCCATTGGTAAAAACCGACCCTGAATTTTGCTTGAAATTTTCATTGAACTGTGTAATAAAATAATCGGCTCCAAAGGAAATTTTTACTCTTTCAGAAAAACTTTTTTTCAATTTTAATTTTAAATGAGCCGCATTTTCATCATTTGCCACTTTATCTGAATCAATGTTTATTTTATTATTGCTGTAGCCATAACTTAACCCGGAAGTAATTTGCCAATTATTCCCAAAAACGCCTTTGTAAGATGAATTCAAATAGAAATTATTGTTGTTTAAATCAACTCTGATTTTTTCCGGCGAATTGATATTTTCCTGATTAATATCGAATTTTGAAGAGTCAAAAGCAGCGTATACTTTCAAAATCCCATTATTAAAATTATAACGGTACACCGTTTCTCCAGACAAAGATTGAAAAGGACTGTTCCAATCCACATTTTGTGGAATCAAAGCCTGATACTGCGCTAAATTAATGTAATTCGCATTTACGCTCAACGAACTTTTTTTCCATTTTTGGGTATTTCCAATTCCTAAACCCACAGTCATCAATGCTATTTCAGTTTTATTTTGGTCTGGGTCATCTTGTGTATTCAAAAGTAAAACACTGGATAATGCTTCGCCGAATTCCGCTGAATAGCCGCCTGTAGAAAATGAAATTCCGCTGAACAAAAAAGGAGAAAACCTTCCTCGTGTAGGCAGATTATTCGTGGTTGCGCCATAGGGTTGCGCCACCCGAATCCCGTCAACAAAAGTTTGTGTTTCATTAGCCTCGCCGCCACGAACAAACAATCGCCCGTCCTCGCCTACCGTTTGTGTTCCCGGCAACGTTTGCAAAGCCGCAATAATATTTCCCGCTGAACCCGCTGTAGTTACGATGTCTAATGGTTTCAAGACTGAAACTCTAGCTTTATCGCCCGCTTCTAAAGTTCCAGCCGTAATCACAACTGCATCTAGCGACGTCACGCTTTCTCTTAATTTGATGGTTTTATTTTTGAAATTAGCGACATCAATTATGGTTTTTGAAGTTTCATAAATCAGGAAACTCACCACCAAATTCTGATTTCCAGTTGTTGTAGTCGTAAAACTAAAATCACCCGTTTCACTGCTGGAAGCTCCGTCATAAGTTCCTTCGATAAAAATATTAGCTCCAGAAACCGGTTTTCCTTTCTCATCCACCACTTTTCCCGAAATCTTATTTTGTGAAAAAATAGTCAAGCTGAATAATAAAAAGGCACATAAAAAAATCGAATTAAGACTTTTCTTGGAATGATTTGGCTGTTTCGTAAATGTTAGTTTCATTGTATTTAATTTTTTATGAAGTAAATATATTTTACAAAAGGAGGTAGTAAAACAATACTATACTGAACTGTTGAAATACGAGGATGAGTTGTAATAATTTTAATTTTAGATTATATTTACAACGCACTATTGCGCTTCAGTAGCAGGATTAGCATGAGGGATAGTAGTGAAAATCCTTTCTTGGCTCGCTGTTCAAGCGAGCCAAGAAAGATTGTAACGAATAGCCCGACCGGAGCTTTTGCGCAGGGCATGCCCAAAAATAAAAAAACTAAGTATGGAAATAAAAACCGAAAAAGAAAAAATGATTGCCGGAGAATATTACTTGGCAGGTGATCCTGTTTTAGTAAAAGACCGACGAAAATCTAAAAATTTACTCCACCGATTAAATGTTATTGAGTACAGAGTAACCAAAAAAGCGCGGGAAATACTAAAAGAGTTGATTCCTAATGCAGGAGGAAATCTTTATATTGAACCTCCATTTTTTTGCGATTACGGCTACAATATTAGTTGTGGTGAAAATGTATATTTCAATGTAAACTGTGTTGTCTTAGATTGTGCCAAAGTCACTATTGGTTCAAATGTCTTTTTTGCACCGGGAGTTCAATTGTACACGGCCACACATCCGCTGGATGCTGAACTGAGAAAAACGCTGGAAAATGCATTACCAATAACCATTGGCGATGATTGCTGGATTGGCGGAAATTCAGTTATTTGTCCCGGTATTACCATTGGCAATGGATGTGTAATTGGCGCGGGCTCTGTGGTTACAAAAGATATTCCAGACAATTCTTTGGCAGTGGGAAATCCGGCAAAAGTGATTCGGAAATTGAATGAGTAATGAATTTCAAAAGCAAAATAGGAATTATTCAAAACTAAATTTTATTATATTTGTTATCACAAATTAACCTTAAATAACTCATAATGAAACCTCTAAAAGTATTTCTAGTCTTGGCAATTCTTATTGTCGCAAGCTCTGTTTCGGCACAATCCACTTTTGACAAATGGCCCGCCATAAAAGAATTTCACGAAGTTATGTCGCAAACATTCCATCCGGCAGAAGAAGGGAATTTAGCGCCAATAAAAGCACGTTCGGAAGAAATGATGAACAAAGCAACGATGTTATTAAAATCTGATATCCCAACAGAATTTAGAACGGACGCTATATTAGTTTTAGCGGAACGATTACAACTTAAAAGCAAAGCGCTTCACAAATTAGTAAAGTCTAGTGGAACTGATGCCGCAATTGTAAAATCAATTACGGACTTACACGACACTTTCCATCAAATTGTAGGACTTTGTTCCGATGCAAAAAAATAAAAACCTAAAGCCTAATCAACCGACTAGGCTTTTTACATTTTACACCTAATCCATTCAAAAAATATGTCGTAATTAGTATCTAAACTTCAGAACGTTCCCATTGCAATCGTTAGGAAATTCTTGGAAAAAGATAAAACTTTTCAAGTTGAAAATAATATGTTTTCGGAAGATAATTAGCAAAATGCAGATGATGACAATGAAGAGTTATTTCTTCTACGTATCAAAGATATTGATGAAACCAAAGCGCTGATTCATAAACTGAATTCTGACTCTTTGACCCGAGATCCCAACGCAAATATTCCTGTAATAACTTTTTTAAAACAACATGCTTCAACTTAATAAAATTCATCATATTTCCGTTATTTGTTCGGATTATCAGAAATCTAAAACGTTCTACACAAGAATTTTAGGGCTTACAATTATTCAGGAAATTTACCGTGAGGAAAGACAATCGTATAAACTTGATTTGGCACTTGACGTTGAATATGTAATAGAATTATTCTCATTTCCAAATCCACCAAAACGTCCTTCTTTTCCTGAAGCGGATGGAATGCGCCATTTAGCTTTTGAAGTGAACGATATTCAATTAACTCTCGATTTTTTAGTCCATAAAAATATCAGTTCAGAGCAAATTCGTGTTGATGAGCACACTAAAAAACGTTTTTTCTTCATTGCAGATCCCGATGAATTACCAATAGAATTTTATGAAAAATAAATCGTTTTTATTCACAAAAAAGTAAAAATAGTATCAATATCATAAAAGGAAATTGTCAAACTCTTTTTTCATTTCAAATTTGATTTTGTTTCTTTAATTTTGTAATAATCAGATACATTACTTTAAATGATTGCTCTTTTATTTAGAGTATATAAAGATCACAAACAATTTTAAATGAACAATACCGCAAAAATTAAAAAGAATTATCATTTCATTAAATTTCAAAAACTAGTTATTGTATCCATTCTAATTGGTTTTCTTTCTGCTTTTTTAGGTGTTATTTTAAAAAACACAACAGAGTATTACGAAGAAATCTTTTTTCATCAAACAATTGTAAATCCAATATTTTTTGTTGTTTTTCCAGTATTTGGCTTGTCAGTTATTTATTTTCTGCGGGAATATTTATTTAAGAAAAAGGAAAATAAGGGAATAAAAGAAGTTTTTGAAAGTACTAATTCCAATTCGAAGAATTTACCCAGCTACAAAATTCCATCTCATTTCATTAACGGCTTGTTAACCGTAGTTTTTGGTGGCTCTACCGGAATAGAAGTTTCGACAGTTGTCGCTTCGGCTACTATTGGTTCCGTTGCACAACGCAAGCAAAACGTTTTTAGACAATATAAAACCGAATTAATTTGTGCGGGAGTTGCGGCGGGAATTACCGCATTATTCAGCAGCCCAATTGCCGGAATTTTATTTTCGCTGGAAGTAATCTCGAGAAAAGTAACTCGGGCATTTATATTGACTAACCTAATAGCTGTTTCAATCGCTTTTGGACTCATTTATTTGTTGGACGAAAAACCTTTGTTTGCAGTACACAATATCACTTGGCACGTAAGAGCAATTCCCTACTTCATCATTTTGGGAATTATAGCAGGAATAAATTCGGTTTATTTAACGCGCTGCGTGTTATTTTTTAAAGAACAATTTTCTAAAATAAAAGTACCTTATTTCAAAATCATCCTTGGATCTGTGATTTTAAGTATTTCCCTTTTTGTATTTCCACAGCTTTACGGCGAAGGATATCATGCTATCAAAACTATTTTTATAAATCCAAATGATATGGTGCTGTCGCTTTCATTGGTGTTAACTTTTATCGGGATTATAATTTTGAAACCTATTGTTACTTCAGTTACTTTAGCGGCAGGAGGAGATGGCGGTGTTTTTGCCCCAAGCCTGTTTATTGGTGCGTTTTTAGGACTATTAGTTGCCTTAATTCTGAACAAGTATTTCAATGCAAATGTGATTCCGATAAACTTCATTATTATTGGTATGGCAGCGGTTTTGAGCGCCAGTATTCATGCGCCTTTTACCGCTATATTTCTAGTTTGTGGCTTAACCAATGATTATACACTGATTCTTCCTATTTTACTGGTTTGTTTAATTTCAAAATATACAGCTAAAATCATCTATCCGTTCACAGTTTATTCGTATTCCCCAAGTTTAGCAAAATAATTTTCGATGAAAGTTCAAAAAATAAAAAGGAATTACCGTAAAACCAAATACATTCTGTACAAAGAAACTTTGGTTGATTTCAAAGAACATTTCTGGGCTTTTCTAGGTTCTTTTATAGGTATTGGAATAATAGCGTACTTGCAATCTCAAACGCTGTCACAATCTGATATGGTTTATTTGATCGGTTCTTTTGGCGCATCCAGTGTTTTAGTTTATGGTGTCATTCAAAGTCCATTAGCACAACCCAGAAACCTTATTGGAGGACATTTGATTTCGGCAATTATTGGTGTTACAGTCTATAAATTCGTTCCGGATGTAGTTTGGTTAACCGCTCCGCTTGCTGTTTCTCTGTCTATTGTTTTTATGCAAATGACTAAAACATTGCATCCACCAGGAGGCGCAACCGCTCTGATAGCAGTCACTGGCTCAAACGAAATTAAAAATCTAGGTTACTGGTATGTATTTTCTCCTGTTTTAAGCGGTGTACTTATTTTGCTTGCCGTAGCTTTAGTTTTTAATAACCTTGCTCATAGCAGGCAATATCCAAACCATAAAAAATACCATCAAGTCCGAAAAAGAATCGCTACTGTTTTTCAAAATAAGCCAAACCGTTAAAAAACTGAAGCTTCATCTTTACGAACAGTAGTTCGAATAAGAAAAACAATTCCTTTTCTGACTTCTAAACCTTTATTTTTGCATATTTTTTGGTCATGCAAACGCAAATATCTTATCAACAGATCGAGCTGAACCAATTCCAACAAATAACATTCATTTGCAAGTTAAAAACAGTCAGACATTTGGTTTTGATGTTTTTTAATATATCTATAATGAAGCTTATTTTAGTACTATTTTAGAATATAAACGCCGTTTAGCGAACAAACCGCATGAAGTTTATGATTACCGACCAATTGTGTTGTGGGGCACAAATCCTTATAAGCGAATGGTTTGAAACTCACCTCTGTCAATTTTTATTCATTTAAGAACTGAAATTTACAGATTTTAAAAAGCATAATCTGTACAATAAAATAATCTTCAAAATAAAGAAATGAGATGCTAATTTTATTCAAATTTTCTAATATAATAAAATATTTTTTTTCCTTTGTTAGATTGATTCCGATAAATTGGAACCGGATTTTAATAGTATAAAGTTATTACGAGAAGAAATCTGACTATCAATTTATAGAAATTCAGCCGTCAAATAAAATGTAATAACCTGTAAATTTTATATTTAAAGTAGTGGACTGATGTTATGAATTACAGGAAAATAAATTTTAGATTCTTACTTAACAACTTACAAAAAACCATCGCATGGAAAGTAGATATGAAATATAAAAAAAATCGGAGCTGAATGAATCCAGTTCCAATTTTTTTATTGGTGCAATAGTTTTTTTTAGATTTTTTTCAGCCGTTTTATTCTAAAATAAAACTTACTAAAACATTAGCCGTGATATTAATTTCTCCTAAAGCAAGAGTTTCTCTTGGTTCACTTGCATCGCTTCTCTCCATTGTTTTCATTGCGGCATACATTGGCTGCGGATAATAGGTTTGCGAATTATCAGATATGGTCATTGCACGTCCTACTTTTTGTCCCAAAACAGATACATAATCTTCAGCTTTCATTTTGGCCTCTTTCATCGCTAATTTTCTAGCTTCAGATTGATATTGCGCTAATTTTGAAGATTGGAATGTTACCGCATCAATTCTATTAATTCCTTCGTTTACTAATCCTTCCATTAATTCATCATATTTTGACAAATCTCTCAATAAAATTTCAATTGTTTGAGTAGCATTGTAACTGTGTTTCTTTTTTTCATAATCGTATTGCAAATTCAACGAAACACGTTGCGTTTTATAATCTGCCGGTGCCAAATTCATTTTTTTAATAAACTTTAAAACAGCATCTATTTTTACATCATTTTCTTTTTTTACATCTTTGGCATTATTCCCTTTTGTTTCAACCGTAACAGCTATTGTAGCTTGATCCGGAATAACTTTAACTTTTCCTTCTCCATTTACATTTATTTGAGGAATTTGCTTTATTTCTTGTCCATAAGACATCGAAATAAATAGAACAGACAGAATCAATAGTGCTTTTTTCATTTTTGTATAATTTAATTATTTGTACTAATTCCTTTTCAAAAGTTGTGCCATTAAAGTTTTCCCATTTTTTCCATCACGAACAGAATAACGATTGGAACTGCTAATAATATAACCATCAAAGTGTGGTCTACAAACAAAGTAGGTTCTTTCAATAATGTAATTAAATAACCACCTACAGCACCGCCAAAATGAGCCGTGTGACCAATATTATCATTCTTCGCCTTCATTCCGTAAATAGAATACAATAAGTAAAGGATTCCAAAAATATAAGCAGGCATTGGAATAATAAAAAAGATTCCCAACATCATGTTCGGCTGTAACAATATTGCCGAATATAAAACTCCAGTTACCGCTCCAGAGGCTCCTACAGCTCTGTATCCATAATCATTTTTGTGAAAAACCATCGTCAGCAAACTCCCGAAAATTAAACTCCCAAAATAAACTAAAATAAACGAGAAATCACCCAAATAACTGATGACAACCGGAGCAAAAAACCAAAGTGTTAACATATTAAAAATCAAATGGGTCATATCAGCATGCAGGAAACCAGAGGACAACAACCTGATTTGTTCACCTGATCGAATACTGCCAACATGGAATTCATATTTTCTGAAAAAAGAAAGGTCATTAAAACCTTTGTAACTAACTAACACATTTACTACAATTATTGCTATTAAAACGGTATTCATAAAGTATATTTATTGTGAAATGTAAAGATAGTCATTCTCAAATACGCAGACCGTAGGCACTCAAAATTTATCTCGACAATCATTTTTACATTATATTTGCAAAAAAAATTCTGCATGCAATTACTTATTTTTATCTTAACCTTTCCTTTTTTATGGATTATTTCCATTCTTCCGTTTAGGTTTTTTTATTTGTTTTCTGACCTCATCTATCTAATTGTTTACCATATTATTGGATATCGCAAAAAAACGGTTAAATATAATTTGGCACTGGCGTTACCTCATCTTAGTTCCGAAGAGCGTCTTGTAATCGAAAAAAAATCATATCATCATTTGTGTGATATGTTTTTAGAAATGATAAAAACGATGACTATTTCATCTGCTGAAATGAACAGAAGATTCGTGGTAACCAATATTGAATTGGTAAAAGAATATGAAAAAAAAGGAAAAAGTACTGTTTTATTAGCATCTCATTACGCGAGCTGGGAGTGGTTATTGTCCATTAATGAGAAAACTAAATTTAAAGGAATAGGCGTTTATAAAAAAATTGCCAATAAATATTTTGATAAATTACTACGAGACATTCGATCCAAATATAATGCTGAATTAGTAGAAACTAAAAAGGCGATTCCGTTAATGGCCGAAAATCAAAAAAATGGAATTCTTAGCATGTATGGATTAGCCAGTGATCAGTCTCCAAAATTAAACAGAGCTTTTCATTGGGATACATTTATGGGTGTCGAAGTTCCCGTTCATACCGGCGCCGAAATGCTAGCCAAAAAATACGATTTGAATGTTCTTTTTGTAAAAGTAAAAAAAGTAAAAAGAGGTTTTTACGAAGCTACTTTTGTTCCTATTACTGATAACCCTAAATCTATTCCTGATTTTGAAATCACCAGTACCTTTTTACGAGAAGTAGAAAAACAAATTCTCGAAGCACCTGAATATTATTTCTGGACACATAAAAGATGGAAACACAGAAGATAGTGTTCAGTTAGCACTATCTAACAACAATTTTCAAAAAAATCACATAGTATAAACAATTACGTTTATGCAATGTGATTTTTTTGTTTCTTTTATACCTCCGCTTTCCAGCTCTATTAACAATATTTTCAATTCCCATTTACTCTTTCAACTGAATCAACAAAGCGGTTTTTTTCATCGAAAGAAACCCTATAATACCGAGATCTTCCCTTGCAACTTCATAAAACGGACTTCGAATTTCCGCTGCCAATAAAAAAACCAACAAAAAAATTAATCTTTATTGGTTTTAATAATTGAGAAGATATAGGATTGGTTTATTTATTTTTTCCAAACTCTACCTGCGAAGGCTGCATCAACTTCAGCATTAGTAATGTGATTGGAGTAATTACTCATTAATTTTACTGCAATTCCTGCAATAATACCCAACACATGCACTTCTTCATATCCAGCTGCTAAAAAAGAATCTACGTCTGATTGGGAAGCATTACCACGCGTTGAAGTAAGAATTCTTGTTAATGTAGACAATGCTGCTAATTTTGCATCCGGAACTTGTTTTCCATCACGGATGGCGTTTGTTACTTCTAATGGAACTTTTGACATTTGATCCGCAATAAAACTGTGAGCTGCAACGCAATATTCACAATTATTCTCGAAGGCAGCTGATAAAAAAATAACTTCTTGTTCTATAGAATTAAAACCTGAATTAGCTCTGAAACTATTGTAAGAATAAATATAAGAATCCAACAAAGCAGGATTTTGTCCCATTTTTGTATACATATTGGGGATAAAACCTAAACCTTTTTGTGTTTCATCAAAAATTTTCTGTGAAATTGGAGAAATTGGATTATTTTCTAATTTTAAATGTGCCATTTTTTTCTTTTTTAAGTTAAATAACGGCTGTGCTATCTAACAAAACAAAGATAGGCTGAATCGGTCGAAAAAACTTTTGTAATTAGTTCAACAATTTGCCTATTTGGTTCAATCGATATGCTGAAGGAGTACAATTAAATTTATCGTGAAAGAGAGTGGAAAAATTCGCCAAATCTTTAAAACCGCAATCAAAAGCAATATCCGTGATTCTCTCTTCAGAAATCAATAATAGGTCTGCTGCTTTTTCTAACTTTTTATTCCGAATATAATTCGCGGGACTGTCATTGTAATTTTTTTTGAATTCTCTTTTAAAAGAAGAAAGACTAAGATTTGTCATTTGTGCAAAGTCATCCATAGTAAAGTGTGAAAATAAATTATTCTCAATAACTTGTTTAAAAGAATAACTTGTAGGAGAAAAAAGTTGAGATAAAATTTGCTGAATTACACGAGCATTTTTTGTCTGACACAATAACAAAACGATCTCTTTTAACTTTATCACCAAAATATCCTCATTTACAAGCGTTGGATTATCAAAGTAAAACAACATGCCTTCGATGTATTTTTGTATTAGAAAATCATTGTTGATTTTTCCTAAACTTACACTTAGATCTCTTTTCGCAGGCTCTTGAAAAATCTTGGGTAAATCCGTATCATAAATTTTTTTTAAGATTTCAGGATGAAAATGAACAATTACAATCTGATTATTTTTTGATGTTGTACTATTTCTAATTTGGCTAAAATAACTACCGCACTTTAACATTACAGCATCACTAACTGGAATAGTAATGCTTTTATCTTCAATTTCATACTTAATTTGACCCTCTACCATGTAAATAAAACAAGCTTCCTCTGGCATTGGATTTGGTATTTTAAAAGGGGCTTCAATAATCACTTTCTCAAAAATGATTTTTCCAAATAATTCATATTGTTTTCTAAAGCGTATCATTAATATGTATTGGTTTTCGTTTATTAACGACAGAAAATTACAATTACAAAATTAGCCTTTTTTATTTACGTTAAAAACTGTAGGCTTTTATAAACTTAGAATAGAATTTTATTTTGGACAATTAAATTCGTAATAGGTTGACCTAATGTCTTTATTTTACTTTTCATACAAGTTTATCTTCGTTGTATTATTTATTTATCCAATCTAAAAAAATAATAATGAAACAAATGTTCAGTCTTATAAAGAAAACCAATTTTTAACCAATTCATCTTCTAAAGGTTCTGCGTGATGATGCACAAACTCATTGCTAATCGAATTATAATCATAATCCAAAGCCCAACTTTTATGGTTTTCTGCCAATGCTTTTATTCCGGTACAAACAAATTCAATTTCCGCATTTGTAGTTGTGGGATGAATAGACATTCTGATCCAGCCCGGTTTTCTGATTAAATCTCCAAGACTAATTTCGTCAATTAATTTATGCGATGTTTCTTGATCTACATGCAATAAAAAATGTCCGTAGGTTCCCGCACAACTGCAGCCGCCACGAGTTTGAATTCCAAATTTGTCATTTAATAATTTCACGCCCAAGTTAAAATGCAAATCTTCCACAAAGAAAGAAATCACCCCTAACCTATCCTGATGCTGTCCTGCAAGGATTTTAATATTTGAAATGCTTCCTAATTCCGAAAAAATATAATCTACTATTTCGTGCTCTCTTTTTAAGATATTTTCAATTCCCATTTGCTCTTTCAACTGAACAGCCAATGCGGTTTTTATTACCTGAAGAAAGCCAGGAGTACCACCATCTTCCCGATCCTCAATATTATCGATGTATTTGTGTTCTCCCCAAGGATTCGTCCAACTTACCGTTCCACCACCTGGATTATCGGGAACTAAATTTTGATATAATTTTTTATTAAATACTAAAACACCACAAGTTCCTGGTCCGCCAAGAAATTTATGTGGCGAAAAGAAAATGGCGTCCAAATAACTTTCGGCGTCTTCTGGATGCATATCGATTTTTACATAAGGACCGGAGCAAGCAAAATCTACAAAACAAAGTCCGTTATGTTGATGCATTATTTTTGCCACTTCATGATAAGGAGTTCTGATTCCAGTAACATTCGAACACGATGTAATCGACGCTATTTTAAAAGGTCGCTCTTTATATTTTTCCAATAACAATTCAAGATTTTCTATGCTGAACAATCCGTCTTGCGAAGAAGGAATAACTTCAACATCTGCAATAGTTTCCAGCCAGGAAGTTTGATTGGAATGATGTTCCATGTGCGAAATAAAAACAATTGGTTTCTTTTCGTCTGGAATAGTAATATAATTCTTTAAGTTTTCGGGTACTTTTAAACCTAAGATTCGTTGAAATTTATTGACAACGCCTGTCATTCCTGTTCCATCAGTAATCAATACATCATCAGCACTCGCATTCACATGATGTTTGATAATATGACGCGCCTGATGATACGCTTTGGTCATTGCTGTTCCTGAAACGGTAGTTTCGGTATGCGTATTTGCCACAAAAGGACCAAATTGATTTATTAATTTTTCTTCAATAGGACGATACAAACGACCACTGGCTGTCCAGTCTGTATAAATAATTTGTTTGTGTCCATAAGGAGATTCAAACCCTTGATCTATTCCGATTATGTTATTGCGAAACTGCTGAAAGTATTGCTCTAATTCTGTTGGCGCTTCTTTGGTAATCATTGTATGTCTAATTTGAATTCAAAGATATAGGTTTTCTAGGTATTTCTGAAATTAGAAACTTATTTGGAGGATCAGTTATGAAATTCGGTAATACAATTTTCTAATACTTCCAAAAAAGGAACCATTCTTTCCAACTTTAGCCCCGGTTGCTGTAAAAATCCTTTTCCTTTTTTCTTTAAAAAGGAAAAGATATAACGGAAAACGGGAACAATATCTCTGAAAAATATCCAATAACTCGCTCCCTAACAGGAAAAAAATTTGGCTTAAAATCAAAATCCTTTCAAAAGTTTACACTCTGAAAGGATTTATATTTTAAAACTAATTACGATTACAAATCAAAGCCTAATGAGAACTGCAGTACTCTGTTTTGTGCTTTGCCTTCATCGTATAAATCTCCTAAACCTAAATGATAACGCACTCCTAAACTAATGCCAGAATCCGTTTTAAATCCTCCTCCAAAATTCATCCCCCAATCAAAATTATTGGGATCATACTGCTGTGAACCACTAAAAAGTCCCTCATATTCTTCTTTATGTGAAATTGCTAATCCAATCTGTGGCCCCGCTTCCAAAAAGAAATTTTTAGATGGATAGGCTTTTAGCATTAATGGCAAATTTATATAATCTAACTTTTGCGTAAAAGTCCCACTGCTATTTGTTATTTCGTATCCTTGCTGTGAATACATTAATTCAGGTTGAATAGAAAAACTTTCGCTAATAAAGGACTCGCCATAAACTCCTATATGAAAACCATGTCGTTGTTCAGTTTCTCCATCTCCGTCAAAACTTACGGCTGCTAAATTATAACCTCCTTTTATCCCTCCATTTGATTTGTGAACAGTACTGTCCTGTGCATTCATTGTTGCTATTACACCAAAGAATAACGCTATTGCCATATATTTTATTTTCATCTTTTTTGTTTTTGATTGTAGAAATTACACACTTATTTTCCTCCGTTGGCACGAAGATCAGCAATACATTGCGCATCTAATTGTGGAGCTGCGCCAGATGAAACCATGTTTGAAATACCGCCTCCTGTTTCTGAAGACCAATACATCAAACACGTTTTTTCAATACAATGTTTTGGATGCGCTGCATCTTCATGATTGCTTTGCAAGGCTGTGCCAAGGTTTGTCAATCCAAGAATATGACCAAATTCATGGGTAATTACCGTTGTTTCTAATAAACTTTTGTTGGGTTCAAATGGACTGTTGCTTAAATTTTGAATAGTTTGTTCATATATGACAAAAGAAGTATTTCTGTAAGCAGTTCCAAGAATAACTGATGTATCAGTGTCTTTCGAAGATTTTCCATCTGCAAAAAATGCCCAAACCGCTATTTGATCTGAAGTATTGTATTTTGTTCTGTTAGCATCTTCAATACTTACAATCTCCTCACTGGTATAAGGTGAATTTCCTGGAGATGGTATAGAACGTTTGATAACACTGATACCGTTTGGTTTGTATGTTCTTGATGTAAGAAAATTTACAAAATTATTAATTGCTGTACTGCTTGGTTCAAAACCGGCTACATACACGATTTCAATAACCATGCTTTTGAACTTTTTATCAGATAATAAATCGTTGGAAGAACTTCCTGTTTGCTGTTTATTCGTAATGGGATTTACTGCAACTGAGTTATCTATGGGATCATCTTCTTTTGAACAAGATGCTACTGAGAGGAATAAACCTATAGTCAGCAGAGTAAGTACTTTTTTCATTTATTATCTTTATTATTAAGTTAATTTATGTAAGAACAGCTGCATTGTTTTAGGCAGCTGTTCTTAATAAACTACCAACTGAAATCCAGCTATATTTGTTTCAATACTAATGTTACCGCTGCATTAGTAGTGCTCTGCAATGTGATTGTCGAAGCAGTAAAACTTGTTACTTTCCAAGTATTATTCAACAAAACAAACGAAGCATTTCCTGAAAAATTTAGTTTTAGTAAAACATCTAATTCTGAACGTACTGCATAGGTACCATTCACAGTGGTAGTTAATAAATTTACAGCTATTACCGATAAATTATTTGCAAAATCTATTGTAAAATCTTTATAATTAGTTGCTGAGTTTACTCCTGCACTTACGTATGAATCAACTTTAAACTTTCCGTTAACCAAAATTGTTTCTAATTTTTTACCATTTTGCACTGCTGCTGCCATCGTTGCTTCTGTTTTTAAAGAGGCTGTAATAGCGGCTTGCAATTCTGCATCACTGGAAATCACCATTTTGCTTCCATCGGCGATCGTCACTGAAATTGGGTAATTTATCGAAAATAGTTCCGTACTGCTTACATTAGACATATACGTATATAATTGTTGTTCGGATGTGATGACAACACTTCCTGTTTGTACTAAACTAACATTATACGTTAAAATTGTAATTGGAAAGGTGATATTTACCGAAGAAATAGCATCTTGTCCAGAAGCTTCCGCAGATGTACATGCATTAAGAATAGCATTATATTCGGTTTGATTAGTAACGGTGACCTCAGTGTAGTTACTTAATCTTACTTTTAAAGGAAATTGTAATACAACAGTATCTTGGTCATTGTTAAGCTGTCCAAAAATAGAAATAACTTGTTGGTAGTCTAATTGACTTAGGATAGAAACCTGAACTCCATTTACTTTAGCGGTAACTGGTAACAAAATTGAAGAACAAGATGCTACATCCAAGAAATCATCAAATGAACCATCGTACATGGAAGTACGTTTCAAGTTAGTTGTTGTAGTTGAATTAGCCGAATTAGTATTTGGATTTTCTCCTTGTACGTCATCAATTTCACTTTGACATGATGTAAATCCAAAGATAGCCATCAATGCAATTCCTGTAATCGTTTTTAATTTTTTCATAATTTTCAAATTTAATGTATTTTTATATTTACAAGCGTTGTATTTAGCGCCTTTCTGTTAGTAAGACAACTACGCTTATTTTTACCCTACCAAAATTTTAAAAAAAATAGAAAATTTTACAAATAAATTCTTAAAATACTATTAATCAATAAATTAAATTTTCAACTATTTTTTCATAAAAAAGCAATTATTAGTAACGCAACTGCTTTTTAAAAAAATAATTTACATTTACAGCCTACAAAAAATGAATTAATACTCAATGAGCGCCGAAAAAAGTACACTTTGCGAAGAAAATCACTTTAGAGACTTTTACTTAAAGCACGTGCAATCTGCAAATAATTTTGCGTATTACAAATGTGGTGATGATGAAGCTGCATTAGATTTAGTGCAAGATGCGTTTACTAAAATTTGGGAAAATTGTTCCAAAATTGACTTTAGTAAAGTCAAAACATATTTGTTTACCAGCATTAATAATTTATTCCTGAATAACATAAAACATCAAAAAGTGGTATTGAGGTACGCCAAAGATGCGCCTAACCTAGATACCAATATTCAAAGTCCCGAATATTTATTCGAAGAAGAAGAATTTAAACAAAAACTCACAAAAGCTATTGCATCATTAAGTGAGGCACAGCGTGAAGTATTTTTATTGAATCGAATAGATGGAAAAAAGTACCGGGAAATAGCAGAATTACTCGATATTTCTCAAAAAACCGTAGAAAAAAGAATGTCGGGTGCGCTGCAACTATTAAGAGCCCAAATAGAAAATATATAATTACTCATTCATCTGTAGGGTAATTTAAAAGTTAGTTGTCTTATAAACATAGAGATACAAAATGAAAAACGAAAAAGAGATCTTAAAATGGTTAAATAATGAGCTTTCAAGCGAAGAAATTGAAGATTTAAAACAATCTGAAGATTTGCAAACACTTGAAAAGATTGCTCATTATTCATCACAGCTGGAAACTCCAAAAGTAGATGCTTTCGCTGCTTTAGAAGCTTTTAAGACCCGAAACCAGTCTAAAAAGAAAACAAAAGTCAGAACTTTAAACTTTAAGGCATTCTACAGAGTTGCCGCTATTCTGGTTGTTATGTTAACCTCTACTTATTTTTTATTTTTTAATAACGTCAAATCTTTTGAAACTCAAATAGCGCAAACAAAAACAGTCACGCTTCCTGATAATTCTGAAGTAATATTAAACTCTGCTTCAAAATTAAGTTTTAACGAAAAAAAATGGGCTGATAAAAGAGCTTTAACGTTAGAAGGAGAAGCTTATTTTAAGGTACAAAAAGGACAAACGTTTAGTGTAAACACAGCTGCTGGAGTTGTTACCGTTTTAGGGACACAATTTAACGTCAAGGAACGCAAAAACTATTTTGAAGTGAATTGTTACGAAGGTTTGGTGAGTGTGACATATAATAACGAAACTATTAAATTACCTCCCGGCAAAACATTCCGAGTTATAAATGGGATTATCGAAAATGTTGAAGATTTTAACGAACAAAATCCTTCGTGGATGCAACAAGAATCAAGTTTTAATAAGATTCCGTTAGATCAGGTTATTGCAGAATTAGAGCGTCAGTATGACATAAAAATTAATGTAGAAGATGTCGACACTTCAAAACTTTTTACGGGAAGTTTTACTCATACTGATAAAGAAATAGCGCTTCAGGCGGTTACAATTCCGCTTCAATTGAGTTATAAGATAAAAGGCAAAACCATAAAATTTTTCAACTATGGTGTTAAATAAATGGCTGATTTATTTGCTGCTTTGCATTGGCAGTTTTTGTTATGGACAAAATACAGTTAAAAAAATACCATTAACTGAGGTAATCATTTCTCTCGAAAAACAATTCAATATTAAGTTTTCATATGCAGTTGAAGATGTAGCCACCATTAGAATTGACAAACCGAATGCATCTTTTACATTACAAGAAACAATTGATTATCTAAATTCGAAAACGCTTTTAAATTTCAAAGCTTTAGACAATCGATATGTGACCGTTTCTGTGCTAAACAAAACAATATCGGTTTGTGGCATTGTTTTTTCCGATGAAAAAAAATCCCGTTTAGTTGGTGCTTCTGTACTTGTAAATAACTTTGTAAGAAGTGCAATCACTGATGAAAAAGGTAAATTTATCTTTACAAATATTCCAATAAATGCGACGCTTACTGTTTCTTATGTGGGTTTTGAATCCAGACAGTTTTCGGCAAACGAATTGTTTTCAGCACAAAATAATTGTAAAGAAATTGTTCTTTCTACAAAAAACGAAGAGTTAAATCAGGTCCTGATAAATGTTTATTTAACGCCAGGATTACAAAAATACCTGGATGGAAGCACTGTTTTAAACACCAAAAAATTTGGTATTCTTCCCGGATTAATAGAACCTGATATTTTGCAATCCATTCAAGCGCTTCCCGGTGTGGAAAGCACCAATGAAAGCATTGCTAATATAAACGTGCGCGGCGGAACTAACGATCAGAATTTAGTTCTTTGGGACAATATTAAAATGTATCATTCCGGTCATTTCTTCGGGTTAATCTCCGCTTTTAATCCTAATCTTACCAACAAAGTTATTGTTAGCAAAAATGGAACAAGCGCTGAATACAGCGATGGCGTTTCCAGTACAATAAATATGCAAACTAAAGACCTGGTTTCAAATATATTTTCAGGTGGCGGAGGAATTAACTCCATTAGCGCCGATGCTTTTTTAGAAATTCCAATTACTAAAAAATTAGAACTTCATATTTCGGGACGTCGCTCAATTACTGATTTGTTTAAATCTCCTACATATACTAAGTACTTTGATCGTAGTTTTCAGGATACAGAAATCAATGCCGATAGCAATCAACGCGATACGTCTTCTGATTTTTACTTTTATGATTATACCGCTAAATTGCTTTTCGATTTAAATGAAAAACATCAATTCAGGGCGAATATTATCGGTATCAATAACGCTTTGGATTATTCGGAACGAAACATTAAAAACTCAAACCAAACTCAATCTAAAACCAGTAATTTAACTCAGAAAAATATTGGCTACGGCGGAAATTGGAAAGCACAATGGAATTCAAAATTAGGTTCAAACTTCATCACTTACTTTTCCAGATACAATATTGACGCTGCGGATTACAGAGTGGAAACAGATCAGCTTTTAACCGAAGCAAATGAGGTGCTCGAAACGGGAGCTAAACTTAATACACATTACAAAACTAATGACAACTTAAATTTCTTGTTTGGGTATCAATTTAATGAAACAGGGATGTTAAATCAAACTACCGTTAGTGCTCCGTTGTATTCTAGCACTAAAAAAGATGTTTTATTGAATCATGCCATATTTTCTGAAGTGGAGTACAATAAAAACAATACCTATTTGAGAGTTGGATTACGTTTGAATTATTTTCAAAAATTTGAAAAGCTTTTGGTCGAGCCAAGAATAAACATTCGACAAAAATTATCAGATCAATTTGCTTTAAAATTAGAAGGGGAATTCAAAAATCAATCTACTACACAAATCGTAGATTTCGAAGATGATTTTTTAGGTGTCGAAAAAAGACGTTGGGTATTAGTAAATGAAAAAGATATTCCGATTGCAACGAGTAAACAAGGTTCTTTTGGTGTGGAATTCAATAAAGACAAACTAAATATTGAGGCTACGGGTTTTTATAAAATTGTTGAGGGCATTACTGCTTCTAATCAGGGTTTCTATAACAGCTTTCAGTATACCACCGCAAATGGAAGTTACACCGCCAAAGGTTTTGAACTTTTAACTAATAAAACAGCCCGTCAATATAGCGTTTGGGTAAGTTACACATTTAGTATAAACGACTATGAATTTGATACTTTTACCCCTTCCACTTTTCCTAATAATGCAGATATAAGGCATTCTTTTTCACTTGGTTTCTATTACAATATTCTTAAAACTTTAAAAATAGCTGTTGGTGGTATTTATAGAAATGGACAACCGTATACAAAACCGATTGCAGGTAAAGAAATTATACAAAACGGAAATAACACTTTAGTGAATTATGATTCTCCAAACAGTGAAAACCTGGATAATTTCATGCGATTAGACGCTTCTTTAAATTATAATTTCAATCTGTCGGAATCTATTAAAGCTTCCGTTACTGCCGGTGTCATTAATGCTTCCAATCAAAATAATGCCATCAATCGCTATTACAAAGTCAATCCAAATGACTCGAAGGATGCTCTTCAAATAGATAATAAATCGCTTGGCTTAACGCCAAATATAAGTTTTAGAGTGAATTTTTAATTCCATTTTACACCGTCTAATAAAACATAAAACCCTTTCAAATTTTATTTTGAAAGGGTTCTTTTTATATTAAGAAGTACTAATTTATAATCCAGCTACTGCTTTTATTTCATCAATGATTCGAAGTGCCAAAGCATCTGCTTTCTCTTGTGAAGCCGCTTCAGTATAAATACGAATGATTGGCTCCGTATTCGATTTTCTTAAGTGCACCCAATTTTCAGCAAAGTCAATTTTAACACCGTCAATGGTTGTAATATTTTCATTTTTGTATTTCTCCGTCATGGCAACAAGAATCGCATCAACGTCAATTTGTGGCGTCAATTCGATTTTGTTTTTGCTCATGTAATATTCCGGATACGAAGCACGCAAAGCAGAAACCGTCATTTTCTTGTTGGCCAAATGCGTTAAAAACAGCGCCACTCCCACCAAACTATCACGCCCGTAATGCAGTTCCGGATAAATGATTCCGCCGTTTCCTTCACCACCGATTACAGCATTATTCTTTTTCATTAATTCCACGACGTTCACTTCACCCACGGCACTGGCTTCATAGCTTCCGTTGTGCCCATTAGTCACATCACGCAAGGCACGGGAAGACGACATATTCGAAACCGTATTTCCTGGTGTTTTACTCAAAACATAATCGGCGCAAGCTACCAACGTATATTCTTCACCAAACATTTCACCGTCTTCGCAAATGAAAGCCAAACGATCCACATCAGGATCCACAACAATTCCTAAATCCGCTTTTTCTTTAACTACTAATTCTGAAATGTCTGTCAAATGTTCTTTCAACGGTTCCGGATTATGAGGGAAATGACCATTAGGTTCACAGTATAATTCTACTACTTCAACGCCCATTAATTTTAATAATCTTGGAATAATAATTCCTCCAGACGAATTCACACCATCAACAACCACTTTAAATTTAGCTGCTTTTACTGCATCAACATTTACCAAAGGCAAATTCAAGACTTCATCAATATGAATATCCATGTAAGCGTCATTAATCATAATTTCTCCCAAATCATCCACATCTGAGAAATCAAAAGCTTCCGCTTCCGCAATTTCAAGAATTTTCAGGCCTTCTTCTCCATTCAGGAATTCTCCTTTTTCATTCAATAATTTCAAGGCATTCCATTGTTTTGGATTATGTGAGGCGGTAAGGATAATGCCCCCTTCGGCTTTTTCTAACGGAACAGCAACTTCAACCGTTGGCGTTGTTGAAAGACCTAAATCAATCACGTCAATTCCCAAACCAATTAAAGTATTTACCACCAAATTGTGAATCATTGGTCCCGAAATACGGGCGTCACGACCTACAACTACAGTAATTTTTTCTTTCCCGATATATTTTTTCAACCAAGTTCCGTAAGCCGCGGCAAATTTAACCGCATCAACAGGTGTCAGGTTATCCCCTACTTTTCCTCCTATTGTTCCACGTATTCCCGATATTGATTTTATTAAAGTCATTAATTATTATTTTAAATTTTGAATTATAAAGTATAAATTGCTTACAAATATAATGATTGAGGGTTTATAAAAGTCATTTAGAATTCAAAATTAACCATTTAAATTCCTAAATTAGGCGAATGAATTTTCTAGCACACATCTATCTTTCCGGTGAAAATGACTTGATCAAAATTGGCAATTTCATGGCTGACGGAATTCGTGGAAAACATTTTGAGAATTATCCTTTAGAAATTCAAAAAGGAATTATTCTGCATCGTGCCATTGATACTTTTACTGATGCACATCCAGTTTTTAGACAAAGTACCAAACGGTTGCATGAGCATTATCATCATTATGCCGGTGTTATTGTAGATGTTTTTTATGACCATTTTTTGGCAAAAAACTGGACGAAGTATTCCGATGAAAATCTAGAGGATTTTGTGGAACGATTTTACCAATCCTTGCATTATAATTACGAAATGCTTTCAGAACGAACCAAAGGACTAATGCCTATCATGATGAAAGAAAATTGGCTGGTGAGTTATCAAACGGTTGAAGGAATTAAGCATATTTTGACTCAAATGGACCATCGCACCAAAAACGAATCTAAAATGCGGTTTGCTACCAATGAGCTTTCGGAATTTTATTCGGTATTTGAAAAGGAGTTCACCGAATTCTTTGAAGAAGTAAACGCTTTTACAAAACAAAAAAGAATTGACTAATGATTTTTCTACCACATAGAAACACAAGGTTGTTTTATTGTAAAGAAAGATTAGAAAATACTTTTTAAACATAATAGTATTTCAAAGACAATATTTTATTTAAAACAATCACACGTAATTCGAAATGGTCAAAAGAACAACTACACAAAAATATCTAAATGAATTAAGCTTTCAAATTATCGGAGCAGCAATAGAAGTTCATAAAATCATGGGTAGAGGTTTATTAGAAAGCGTCTATCACCAATGTATGAAAGAGGAATTACGGGTGCGGAATATTAATTTTATTTCAGAACTTAAAATACCTGTCATTTACAAAGGCAAAATCATGGAATCTGATTTTAGATGTGATTTGTTAGTTGAAAACTTAATTGTTATTGAGTTTAAAGCCGTCTCAGAAATACATCCTGCTTTTGAAGCAAAACTTTTGAATCATATGAAATTATTAAAATCACCAAAAGGTGTTTTGATAAATTTTAATTGTTATAATATTTTCAAAGAGGGGCAAAAGACTTTCGTTAATGAATTTTATAAAATTTTACCAACAGAATAAGTAAATCCGTCTATGAAATCTATTTTTAAGCAAAGTTTTTTTATATACAAACTATAATTCTATGACTCTATGTGGTCAAACCATTTAAAGCATTACAATATAATACAACCAAAACAATACACCTAAAACCAAAATATATGATACAATGAAAAAAATAATATTCCTACTTACCTTTGCCGTTTTAGGTTGTAAATCGAATGAAAAAACCGTTGAACCAACTGGTTTAGTAACTTCAAAAGCTATGGTGGTCTCCGCTCGTGAAGAAGCGTCACAAATTGGAGTTGAAATTATGAAAAAAGGCGGTAATGCTTTTGATGCTATGGTTGCCATGGAACTGGCTTTGGCGGTTTCACATCCTCAGGCGGGAAATATTGGTGGTGGCGGCTACATGGTTTTTAGAAAAGCAAATGGTGAAACTGGAGCTATCGATTACAGAGAAAAAGCACCTTTGGCAGCGTCTAAAGATATGTTTCTGGACGAAAAAGGAAATGTAATTGAAGGAAAAAGTACCGCGACTGCTTTGGCATCCGGAATTCCGGGTACCATTGCAGGAATATTTGAAGTGCACAAAAAATATGGCTCCTTACCCATCAGTGAAATTCTCAAACCAGTAATTGCTTTGGCAGAAAGAGGTGTTGTTGTTACTAAATTTCAAGCCGAAAGTTTGGCTTATTACAGAGCTTCCTTTATAAAAAGTAATGGTAAGAACAGTTTGTTTTCCAAAACATATAAAGAAAATGATACGATAAAATATGTCGCTTTGGCAGCAACATTAAAACGAATTGCTAAAAACGGAAGAGATGAATTTTACAAGGGGGAAACAGCTAAAAAGTTAGTTGCTTTCCTTGCTAAAAAAGGTGGAAATGCCACATTAGAAGATTTAAAAAGTTATAATGCCAAATGGCGAACTCCAATTACTTTTCAATACAAAAATTTAAAAATTACCTCGATGTCGCCTCCCAGCAGTGGCGGAATCTGTCTGAATCAAATTATGAAAATGATTGAACCTTTCAATCTTTCGCAAATGGGACACAATAGCGTAAAAACAATTCAAGTACTTACAGAGGCAGAACGAAGAGCTTTTGCCGACAGAAATTATTTCTTGGGTGATCCTGATTTTATAAAACTGCCGTTAAAAGAATTAGTAAGTCCATCTTATTTAGAAAAAAGAATGGCTGATTTTTCATTTGATAAAGCTTCTAAATCTTCGGATATTGCCCACGGAGCTATAAAAGGATACGAAAGCAACCAAACCACGCATTACTCTATTGTTGATGCCGATGGGAATGCAGTTTCGGCCACAACTACTTTAAATGATAATTATGGTTCTAAAATATATTGTGACGAATTAGGTTTCTTTTTGAATAATCAAATGGACGACTTTAGTGCCAAAGCCGGCGTTCCAAACTTATACGGACTAACTGGAAGTGAAGCCAACAGTATTGCTCCCGGAAAAAGAATGTTGAGTTCCATGACGCCAACTATTGTCGAAAAAGACGGTAAACTTTTTATGGTTGTAGGTACACCGGGAGGCTCTACCATTATTACTTCGGTTTTACAAACAATATTAAATGTGTATGAATTTGATATGAGCATGCAAGAAGCGGTAAACGCAGCACGTTTCCACCATCAATGGTTACCCGATGAAATTACTTTTGAACCCAATTCTTTCGCCAAGGACGTAATAAAACAACTGAAAGGAAAAGGATATTTTATTAATGAAAAAAACAAAGAAATCATTGGCGAAGTAGATGCTATTTTGGTTCTTCCAAATGGAAAACTGGAAGGTGGCGCAGACAAAAGAGGTGATAATAAAGCCGTTGGTTTTTAAATTTATACTATTTCGAATGAAAAAAATGATTATTTTATTGAGTGTTTTTTCTATTGGTTGTAAAACCCAAAATGTAATGGTTCAACCCACAGGCCTGGTTGCTGATAAAGCAATGGTAGTATCGGCTCGTGAAGAAGCTTCAAAAATTGGAGTTGAAATCATGAGAAAAGGTGGCAATGCTTTTGATGCGATGGTGGCAACTGAATTGGCTCTTGCAGTGGCTTACCCGTTTGCGGGAAATCTTGGCGGTGGTGGTTTTATGGTGTATCGTAAAGCAAATGGCGAAGTTGGTTCATTGGATTACCGAGAAAAAGCACCATTAGCGGCTACAAAAGACATGTTCCTTGACGAAAAAGGAAATGTCATAAAAGGAAAAAGCACTGAATCTCCACTTGCGATTGGAGTTCCCGGAACCATTGCTGGCGTTTTTGCCGTTCATGAAAAACTGGGTTCACTTTCTATGGAAGAACTTTTGAAACCCGTAATTGCATTGGCTGAAAGAGGAGTCATTGTTACTAAAAGACAAGAAGATCGACTAAATGATTACCGAGCGAAAATCATAAAAGTAAATGGTGACAAAACGCTATTTGCAACTGTTTTCAAAGAAAATGATGTTATACAATATCCTGCGCTGGCTGCTACATTGAAAAGGATTTCAAAAAATGGCAGAGATGAATTTTACAAAGGGAAAACTGCTGAAATATTAGTTAAATATCTCCATGAAAAAGGAGCTATAATCACCTTGGAAGATTTGGCTCAATACCAAGCCAAATGGAGAACGCCACTCACTTTTGATTACAAGGATTTAAAGGTTATATCGATGCCTCCACCAAGTAGTGGCGGTATTTGTCTGGCTGAAATATTCAAAATGATAGCGCCTTTCGACCTGGCTAAAATGGGCCATAATTCAACTGAGGCCATCCAGGTTATTGTAGAAGCCGAAAGAAGAGCTTATGCAGACAGAAGTTATTATCTGGGTGACCCGGATTTTGTAAAAATTCCTTTAAAAGCATTAATGGCAGATGATTATTTGAAACAAAGAATGTCGAATTTTAGTTTTGAAAAAGCCACATTATCATCGGAAATAAAAGAAGGAAAAGTAAATTATAATGAGAGTACAGAAACTACTCATTATTCGATTGTAGATCAATTTGGTAATGCTGTTTCGGCAACTACAACATTAAACGATGGATACGGTTCTAAATATTATTGTGATGAATTGGGATTTTTCTTAAACAATGAAATGGATGATTTCAGTGCCAAACCAGGTGAACCCAATATGTTTGGATTAGTGGGAAATGAGGCCAACAGTATTGCGCCACAAAAACGAATGTTGAGTTCTATGACACCAACAATTGTGGAGAGAAACGGCAAATTATTCATGGTTGTGGGTTCGCCCGGTGGTTCTACGATTATTACATCGGTATTGCAAACGATTTTAAATGTTTCTGAGTATAATTTCAGCATGCAACAAGCAGTAAATGCACCCCGTTTTCACCACCAATGGTTGCCGGATTTAATCACTTTTGAGCCTAATACTTTCAATACTAAAACCTTTACAACCTTAAAATCAAAAGGATATCTCATTAATGAAAAAACGACACCTGTTATAGGAAAAGTAGATGCGATTTTAGTTTTACCAAATCAAAAACTGCAAGGTGGCGCTGATTTTAGAGGTGATGACACAGCGGTTGGATTTTAGCACTTCGACTGTGATCAGAATAACGAAAAATTTAATATTTATGAATTTTACACGTGCCTTAGAAAACGCTTTTAAACAAAATAAATCCAGAAGCTGTGCGGCAGTTTGTGGCAAATTGTAATTTAAAACCATTAAGCACAAAAGAAGCGTTAAAAAATATTTGTTAGGATTAAAATAATAGTAGTTTTGCACCCCTTTTAAAAAATTATAATGTTCAAAAAATATATATCCAAATTAGAAGTAATAGTTGCCTTAGCGCAATCCTTGCTAACTCCAAAACAGTTTATATTTTTATCCGCAGTTTTAGTTGGTATTTCTTCCGCTTTTGCAGTAATTGTACTAAAAACTTTTGCCCACTGGGTTTTTTCTTTTGCCACGTATGTCAGTGGAATTTTGAAATTAGGATTTCTAAATAGTATTCTGCCAATAATTGGTATTTTGCTCACCGTTTTTGTTATCAAAAGAGTTTTGGGTGGATCAATACAAAAAGGAACTTCACAAATTTTATATGCCGTTGCTAAAAAGGCGAGTATTATTCCAAAAAAACAAATGTACGCCCAAATCATTACCAGCTCACTCACAGTTGGTTTGGGTGGTTCGGCAGGTTTAGAAAGTCCGATTGTTATTACCGGTGCCGCTTTTGGATCAAATTATGCCCAAAAATATAAATTGAGTTACAAAGACCGAACGCTCCTTATCGGTTGTGGTGTTGCCGCAGGTGTTGCCGCAGCTTTTAATGCACCAATAGCCGGGGTTTTATTTGCGATCGAAGTGTTATTGGTTGATGTTAGTATTGCCGCTTTTACACCCATTATGATTGCAGCGGCTACCGGTGCTTTGGTTTCTGTAATTGCATTAGATGAAGGAATATTGCTTTCGTTCAAACAGCAACAAAGTTTTGATTATCATAACATTGCTTATTATATTCTTTTAGGCTTATTCACAGGATTCATTTCGGTTTATTACTCCCGTAATTTTCAGAAAGTCGAACATTTTTTTGCCCGACTTAAACTCTCTCCCTATAAAAAAGCGTTGTTTGGTTCTTCTATTTTAGCCATCCTTATTTTTATTTTTCCAACACTATTTGGAGAAGGATATGATAGTATCAAAACATTATCTGACAATGATCCCGGACAATTATTGGAAAATACATTATTCAGCAGTTTTAGAAATAACAGCTGGGCACTTTTACTTTTTGTAGGATGTACAATGATGATAAAGGTTTTTGCCACAGGAATCACTTTAGGCAGCGGCGGTAATGGAGGTAATTTTGCCCCTTCGTTATTTCTGGGTTCGTATGTTGGTTTTTTCTTTTCTAAATTTTTAAATTTAACAGGGCTTACAAAATTACCAGTAAGTAATTTTACATTGGTTGGAATGGCAGGGATTTTAAGTGGATTGTTTCATGCGCCGTTAACAGCGATTTTCCTTATTGCTGAAATTACGGGCGGCTACAACTTAATGATTCCCCTGATGATTGTTTCTTCTATTAGTTTTGCTATTTCTAAACGTTTTGAAAAACATTCAATGGATGTGAAAAATTTGGCACAAAAAGGACATGCATTCACTAGTAATAAAGATACAAATGTACTCTCTACTTTAGATACAAATTCCATTATCCAAACTGATTTTTTGACTATTGCCCCCGATGAAAATCTAGAAAAATTAGTTGATTTAATTTCCCATTCAAACCAAGTGATATTTGCCGTTGTAGATGATGAAAATCAACTTCTGGGAATTGTCCATTTTAATACAATTCGGGAAATCATATTTAATTCCTATAGGGTTAAATACACTCTGATAAAAGAAATTATGATGAAGCCTATTGAAATTGTCACTCCGGATGAAAGTATGGAAACGGTCATGGATAAGTTCGAAAAATCCAAAGTTGCATTCCTTCCGGTACTTAAAAACGACAAGTATTATGGGTTTATAAGCAAATCTATTGCACTTGAAGCTTATAGAACTAAACTCAAATCAATGACAATAGATTAATTTTAATGTTCTAAAATTTCACCTATTACATCAAAAATAAATGTGATTTGGCTTTAAATAAAAAAATGCAGACCTGTAAGCCGGATTCTGTCTCCAATAAATTAGAGCCTCATCATTTATCTAGATCCCGCATTACTGCGGGACTCAAGCTATCTACCCTTCAACAACGGACGAGAAGCCCTTAAATGCTGATATACTTGATATTTCACCGCATAGAGTTTACCTGGTTTCACTACAGCATTACCTGTACATACTTTCTGTTGCACTTGTCCTAATCCCGATAAATCGGTACCGACGGGTATTACCCGCTATGCTTCCCTTTGGTGTCCGGACTTTCCTCCCTTTTGAATACTCAAAACGGCGATAAGGCGGTCTGCGGTGCGAAATTACATTATTTTTTCGTGTATCTCTATCTCAGACAATTTACTTTAACAACCTTTTTATAACGACTTAATAATAAATTAGTTACCTTTATAATTCACAATTAATCTTCCGTTATTTATGAAACCATCCTATCATTACACCACAGTTTTGGAAGCTTTAGAGGATTTGAAAGAAAAAAGTTTTACCTATGATTTTAATATTCATCAAGAAGACATTAAAACTAATCCACACAATTACGAAGTGAATCATGTATATCGCTACGAAGGTGATACTGATCCAGCAGAAGAATCAGTGGTTTATGGCATAACTTCAAATTTAGGTATAAAAGGAGTTTTTGTATCAGGATTTTCAGCTAATTCAGATAATGATGCGGCATTTTTTTTAGAAAAATTATGTATCGATGGCGGAGGACAATGCAAACTCTAATTTTTCTTATTCCTTCTTTTAAAAAAAATAGAACTTGTTTTTAAAGTCTAAAAAAATATTTATTTAATCGTGGTGCAGTTATCCGAAATAATAATAAAACGAATCAAAAAAGAAGGGCCAATATCTTTTGAAGATTTTATGGAAATGGCATTGTATTATCCAAAATTGGGCTATTACAATGCCACGCAAAATAAAATTGGAGCTGATGGTGATTTTTACACGAGCCCTTATATCTCTGCTGATTTTGGTGCCATGATCGGGCGGCAAATTGAAGAGATGTGGAAAAATTTAGGAAAAGAACCTTTTAAGATTATTGAATATGGAGCTGGCACGGGTTTATTGTGTCACGATATTTTAGAATATCTCAAAAACAATAATGCTTTATATGATACCTTAAACTATTGCATTATTGAAAAGAGTGTTAGCATGCGCGAAATTGAAAAGCGTCATCTGAAAGAAAAAGTCAGTTGGTACAACTCAATTCAGGATATTCCCCAAATTAACGGCTGTATTTTATCAAATGAATTGATTGACAATTTTTCTATACATCAGGTCATTATGGATGAGGAACTTAAAGAAATATTTGTAGATTACAAAGAGGGTTTTGTGGAAATTTTAAAGCCTGCAAATAAAAAACTGATTCATTATTTTAAAACATTAAACGTACAACTGCCGAAAGGTTTTCGCACAGAGGTCAATTTGCAGGCAATTTCATGGATAAAGGAAGTTTCTTCTTCGTTACAAAAAGGATACATTATTACGATAGATTATGGATCATTGTCGAGTGATTTGTACACTAGCCGTCGAAGTTGCGGTACACTATTGTGTTATCATAAACATCAAAAAAACGACAACCCCTATCAATTTATTGGTGAGCAAGACATTACAACACATATAAATTTTTCCGCTTTATCCCAATGGGGTTTAAATTATGGCATGGAAAGTTGCGGAATGGTAGACCAGGCACAATTTTTATTAGGTTTGGGTATCAAAGAGTATCAAAATATTGCTTTGGTGAAAAATCAAAATAATTTACAGTTAGCAGCCCATGAAGCACTTATGAATTATAGATTATTAGTCGATATGGGGATAAAATTTAAAGTTTTAATTCAACAAAAAAAAGTACCTAAACACACTTTATCAGGATTGAAGTTTCTAAATTCATCATTAGTTATCTCACATTAAAAATGAAATCATAAACATTCTGCACAACCCACAAACAGTTGTGACAGAACTAAAAATTAAAAGTGAAAAATTTTAAACTACTTGACAATATTTATATAAAAACTTATATCCCTAATAAGTATACCTTTAATTAAATACAATTAACTCATAAAAAAAATATCATGGATAAGCGAATGTATCACTATGCGACTGTTTCTAAAGCACTGGAAGAATTAAAAGAAAAAGGATTTACAATCGATTTTAACGTTCAAGAAAAAAGGATAATTGACAGTCCGGATGATTTTGAAATTGTGCATCTATATCGGTATGAAGGAGAGAGTGATCCTGGAGATGAAGCTACGGTTTTTGGTATTAAATCAAGTACGGGAGAAAAAGGTGTTTTTGTAGCAGGACTATCTGCATTTGCTGACAATAGTGCCGCTATGGTTTTAAATGAACTGACGATTAAAGGAAGAGAAGATCGTCCAGAATAATATTACAGTACAATGAACCGCTTACAATCTAAGCTAGAAAAAATGGGTCGGGATCCCCTAATTACAGCAAAAGCAGTAAGTCTTCGCTATTGTGTAAATTATACTAAAGGTTATTTTAGAATCAAAAGCAACGATACTTATCATTACATTGATCAAAATGAGAATTCAATTAATGATCCTGAAATTTTAACCCGAATTTTAAAATTAGTGCTTCCGCCAGCATGGGAAAACGTATGGATTTCGCCTTATGAAAATGGTCACTTACAAGCTACAGGCATAGATTCTAAAGGCAGAAAACAGTATCGTTATCATGAGCAATGGAACAAAATCAGAAATCAATCTAAATTTTATCGCATTCAAAGTTTTGCTTTAGCTTTGCCTTTGATTCGAAAACATGTGGAACAAGATTTAAAAAATAAAAATTTAACGTACGAAAAAGTTATTGCGCTTGTAATAAAATTAATAGAGGTAACAAATATTCGTATTGGAAATGAAACGTACAAAAAATTATACGGCTCATTCGGATTAACTACTTTACAAGATAGACATGTCAAATTTCAAAATTCAAATATTCGATTTGAATTTACAGGTAAAAAAGGTGTCAAGCATAAAATCAGTTTTATCAGTAAAAAATTAGCGACATTAGTCAAAAGATGTAAAGATATTCCCGGACAAGATCTATTCCAATATTATGACTTGCAAGGAAATCATCATACAATTGGTTCGTCAGATATAAATAATTACTTAAAAAACATAACAAACCAAGATTTTACTGCTAAGGATTTTCGGGTTTGGTCAGGAAGCGTAAACGCATTAAGTGCGTTCCAACAATTAAAACCACCAGTAAGTCAAACGGAATCCAAACGCAAAATAATTGAAGTAATTGATGAAGTTGCCTTAAAACTGGGCAATACAAGATCCGTTTGTAAAAAATATTATGTTCATCCAACTGTTATTGCTGCATTCGAAAAAGGTTCTATCTGGCAATACAAATCCAAAAAAATTAATGCTAAATTTCTGCCGGAGGAATACGCATTACTAAAGCTACTTGATAAAGAAATAATTGCAAATATTTAGAATAAATTTTTAAGAAATCTAGATTTAATTTGTCTCAGGCCAACACTTAAATTCTGTTTTATTTTTTGTTATTTGACTCACCAAAACCTATATTTGTGCTTGAATTAATTTTTATGGAACAATTTGTTGTATCGGCACGTAAATATCGACCTCAAACATTTAAAGATGTTGTAGGACAAAAAGCCATTACCAATACTTTACTAAATGCCATAGAAAGCAACCATCTTGCTTCTGCACTCTTATTTACAGGACCACGCGGTGTTGGTAAAACTACATGCGCTCGTATTTTGGCCCGAAAAATAAACCAGCCAGGATACGATGATCCCAATGAAGATTTTGCTTTTAATGTTTTCGAATTAGATGCAGCGTCCAACAACTCTGTCGATGATATCAGGAATTTAATAGATCAAGTTCGGATCCCACCACAAACAGGACAATACAAAGTATATATTATTGATGAGGTTCATATGTTATCATCAGCAGCTTTTAATGCTTTCTTAAAAACACTGGAAGAACCGCCTAAGCACGCCATTTTTATTTTGGCAACGACCGAAAAACATAAAATTATTCCAACGATACTTTCTCGTTGTCAGATATTTGATTTTAAAAGAATTACCGTAAAAGATGCTAAAGAACATCTTGCCGAAGTCGCCACCAGTCAAGGCGTAGTTTTTGAAGATGACGCTTTGCATATCATTGCTCAAAAAGCGGACGGCGCCATGCGAGATGCTTTGTCTATTTTTGACCGAGTCGTTTCTTTTTGTGGAAAAGATTTAACGCGTCAGGCCGTGACGGAGAATTTGAATGTGTTGGATTACGAAACGTACATCAACATTACCGATTTGATTTTAGAAAATAAAATCCCGGATTTATTAATGGCTTTTAACGAAATTCTTTCTAAAGGATTTGATGCGCATCATTTTGTTTCCGGATTGGCTTCCCATTTCAGAGATTTGTTAGTTTCCAAAACACCTGCAACGTTAACTTTATTAGAAGTTGGTGAACAAGCACAACAAATGTATGGTGTGCAAGCACAAAAATGCAATCAAGACTTTCTTTTGAAAGGAATCGAGATTGCAAATGATTGTGATTTAAAATACAAACTGAGCCAAAATCAGCGACTTCTTGTTGAACTTTGCCTGATGCAACTAGCCTCTATCACTTTTGATGGAGAAAAAAAAAAGTTGAACAATATATAATTCCACCTACTTATTTTAAAAAGAATGATTATTCAATAACGGATCAAACAAAAATTGAAGATTCAAAATCTGCTATCCCAGTTATAGAATTAATTCAAATAAAAGAACCGGAAACTATAACTGCTATTCCATCAATTCCAGTTCCTACCCCTGAAGTAAAAATTAACATTCCACAATCGAATGAGCCAAAGGTTTCTGCGTTTTCATTAGCCAGTATTCGCGCTAAAAAAGCATTAGAAGAAAGCAGTAAAGGAATTGTAAAAGAGGTGCTTCATTTGCCAACTGAACCATTCACAGAGACAGAAATGCTGTTGCAATGGAACAAATACGCGCAACGTTTAGGAGACAAAGGCTATAAAATTATGGAATCGTTGTTGCTCATCAACGATCCAAAATTAAATGGAACCGCAATTACCATTGAATTGCCAAATGAAGGCTCAAAATTAGATTTTGAAAAAGAAATACATGGCCTTTTGGGACATTTGAAAGGACATCTACACAATCATGACATCACAATTGAGGTTGTTGTAAATGAAAGTATAGAAAATAAAAGAAGTTTTAATGACCAAGATCGCTACAATAGATTATTGGAGATAAATCCAAACATTGAGCTGTTACGCACAACATTTGGATTAGATTTAGACGCATAATCTATATTAAAATTAAATTTTACCGTAGTACATTGCTTTTACAATTCCATCCGAAAGACCAATTTTTGGTACATAAATATTTCTTGCTCCACTCCATTTCATGGCATTCAGATAAATTCTTGTGGCAGGAATAATTACATCGGCACGATCAGGATTGAGACCTAGTTCAGATATTCTTTGCTCATAAGAAAGAGAATTTAAAAAAGTATATTGAGAATTCATGTAAATGTAAGAAAGCGGCTTATCTTGTAATTTCCCCGACATTTTAAAAAGCTTATTTATATTTCCACCAGAACCTATCAACGTAACTTCATCAAATTCTTGCGTATTTGTTTTAATCCATTTTTCAATTTCATCCCACACTATATCGCAGACCATATCATTCAGTAAACGAACGGTTCCAGCTTTAAAAGATCTTGAGTTGATCATTTTACCATTTGAAAATAACGTAAACTCAGTACTTCCGCCGCCAACATCGACAAAAAGATAGGTTTGATCCGTTTTTAACAAATGATGTAAATCAGTCGATGCAATTAAGGCAGCTTCTTTTTTACCATCAATAATTTCTATTTTTATATCTGCTTTTTTCTTTATCAATGCTACAACTTCTTTACCATTATAGGCTTCTCGCATCGCAGAGGTTGCAAAAGCCATGTAGCGTTCCACTTTATGCACTTTCATCAAAAGATTAAAAGCCTTCATGGCATCACACATTCTTTCGATATTCTCTTCTGAAATTTCACCAACTGTAAAAGCGTCCTGGCCAAGACGAATAGGTACACGAACGAGGGAACTTTTGTTAAACTGAGGCTCTTTACCTTCTTGTTCCACAATATTAGCAATCAACAAACGCATGGCATTGGAGCCAATATCAATTGCTGCATATTTTTTTATTTTAATCATTTCCAATTCATTATTTACTGATTATAGTGTAGATTTCTTAATTATATGAGTGCAAAATCCCATCCAGATATAAACAATTAATTATACTTTTTCTTCATCAGGCACTACTTCTTGCTGTTTTTTTTGATAGTATTTGTACGTTTCAAATTGCGCTCTAAAAACAGGATTATGATTTCTTGTACGGTATTTATTATCTAGTTTGTATGAATGGAAACGGGCTTTTACATTACCTTTCCAGCCAATGTCAAAATTATCAATCAGTTCATTTTTTATTTCCTGATCATAAATAGGACACGTTACTTCGACCCTTCCATCAAGATTTCTGGTCATAAAGTCTGCTGATGAAATAAAAACTTCCGTTTGCCCTGCATTGCCAAAAATATAAATTCTGGAATGTTCCAGATAATTATCCACAATACTTATTGCCTCTATATTATCACTCATTCCTGGAATTCCGGGAATCAACGAACAAATCCCTCTTATTTCAAGTTGAATTTTTACACCGGCTTTACTTGCTTCATATAATTTATCAATCATTGCAAAATCAGACAAACTATTCATTTTCAATTTTATATGCGTTTTTCTTCCTGCCAAAGCATGTGTAATTTCCCGATCAATCAACTTTACAAATCTCGTTCTGGTGTAATGAGGTGAAACAATAAGGTGCTTGTAGCGATGCACTCTATAATTGATGTCAAAGAACTCGAATATCCGCATGATGTCTTTTAAAATCTGTTGATGAGATGTAAAAAGAGTAACATCAGTATACACTTTCGCAGTAGATTCATTAAAGTTGCCGGTTGAAATAAAACCATATCGTTTTATTTTGTCATTCTCAATTCTTTCGATAACACATATTTTACTATGTACTTTAAGTCCTTTTATTCCAAAAATGAGTTCAATACCTTCCAATTGCATTTGTTCAGCATAAGAAATATTGGAAGCCTCATCAAAACGAGCTTGCAATTCAATTTGGACCGTTACTTTTTTTCCGTTTTTTGCCGCATTTATGAGCGAACTAATAATTTGAGAGTTTTTTGCCAATCTATACAAAGTGATTTTAATCGAAATTACTTTGGGATCCAACGCCGCTTCACGCAAAAACTTGGTCAAATAGGAAAAGGATTGATAAGGAGCATTTAATAAATAATCTTTCTCGCTTATTTTTTCGAGCATACTTCCTTCAAGACTTAATCCCGGAATAGGAAGGGGATCATTCGTTTGGTATAACAAATCATATCTTCCCAGATTTGGAAAATTCATATAATCACGTCTGTTGTGATATCTTCCGCCAGGAATGATGCTGTCAGTGGACACAATTTTCATTTTGTCCAAGAAAAAATTCAATGTATCGTCTTCGATTAATTGGTCGTAAATAAAACGCACGGGTTCTCCAATCCTTCTGTCTTTTACACTTAGTGATATTTTTTCAATCATACTTTTACTCAAATCACTATCAATGTCAAGTTGCGCATCTCTGGTGATTTTTATCATGTGAGCCGTAACGTTTTTGTAGTCAAAAATATTAAAAATATTGCTCAGGTTGTGTCGGATAACATCATCCAGAAGAATGACGTACTGTTTTTCGTTATTAGACGGTAAAACAACAAAGCGGTTAATCGTTTTGGGAATTTCGATAACTGCATATCGAACTTCTGAATTTTTATTCATAACCAGCTTGATGGCTAAATATCCCGAAGTATCTTTCAATACTGGAAATTCAGCTAAATCATTTAAGATAATTGTTACCAATTCAGGGCTCACTTTTTGAATAAAAAAATCTTTTAGAAAAATTTCTTGTTCATTCGTAATATCCGATTCGGTAATGATAAATATGTTTTTAGTTTCAAGTTCGCTTTCGATAATATTTAAAATTCGTAAACTTTCAGATTGTTGCTGTATGACAATTTCAGTAATATCTTTAACTAATTGTTGCGCTGAAATACCTCCCAAATATTTTTCTCCAGATATTCCCGTTAAACTCAATCGTCGTATAGCTGCAAAACGAACTCTGAAAAACTCGTCTAAATTATTTGAAAAAATACCCAAAAAACGCAACCTGTCTAATAACGGAACTGAATGATCGCCAGCTTCTTGAAGTACTCTTGCGTTGAATGCCAACCAACTTTTTTCTCTATCAATATATTTATATTCTAATACTTTATTCATCTTAGATTTTTGGGGAATATTATTTTTTTTATTTTACCATTTTTTATTTTTTTCCAATCATCACCATCAAATTTTAAAGATACAAAACCAGCTGTTGGAACATTTTCGATAAAAATATCTCCAAATCTATTAACAAAATCTGTAATTGCCGCATTATGTCCAAAAAGAATAACACTTTCAAAAATATTACTGCATGATTTAATAACGTTCTCTAGATTCTTTTCATCAAAAGTATAAAGGTCGTCTTTGTAAACAATGCTTTCAATAGGATATGAAATATTTTGAGCAAAAATTAACGCAGTATCAGTGGCTCTTTTTGCAGAACTACTCCAGATTATATAGGTTTTCGGAATTAAATCTTTGGCTTGAGCGGCAACAAGATGAGCATCTTTTATTCCTTGACAGTTTAAAGCACGATTTTTATCATGGATGGGAACCTCCCAACTTGATTTTGCATGGCGAACCAAAATTAAGTTTTTCATGTCGGAAAAATTTCTGTTTTCGATTAGTAAAATTGATGAAATGTAATTTACAAAACAAAAAATTATAATATTATTTTTTAACTTTTTATTCTATAAAATATTCATTAAAATTTTCAAAAAGTTAACTAATAAAAGACTGAAACAACTCCTAATATAAAGTTAAACAAAAAAGAGTAATTGTTATTAAAGGCTGATATTACTGCAGATAGCTTAATAATTTGATGTGTTTTTTTAAGATTGATTTAACAAAAACATGCACTTAACCGAGTATTTAGGTTGTTTGCAGAAAAAAGAAACAACTGTAATTTATTACATATAATTTAGTTCTTTATTAATTTGATAATTCATAAAAAACCTAATTTTAATCCTCATAACATTCATGGAAAAAAAATACTTTACCTCAAAAAATCGGGTTTCAGACTTTTCTAATTTTTTTAAAAATTCATCAATTGAACTTTTAAAAAAATTAGTTTTCGTTTGTTTTGCATCATTGGCAAGTTCAGCTTCTGGTCAAGTATTAAAATCCAGTGATGAAACGCCTCAAGTGCTGGAGATAAAGTCTTTTTTAGCAGCAATGAAAAAATCTGAGCAAAATTCGAGATCAGTAAACCCTGAATCAAAACGTTTGGAAAATTTGTTGAATGATGTGCAACAGACCGTTTATTTTTATTCTGGCAAGGTTGAAAGTTATGGAGATAATCCAAACTCTTTATTTACAAATACAAAATCTTTGAACGCAATTGCCTCGTCCAACATCGACATTGAAAATATTGAAATAGTAACTATTAAAATTGACAGCAACGCTGATTTAAATATTCCAATTGATTTATCAGTACTTTCCCTATTTTCTAAGTTAAAGTACGTGTACATCCTTTCTAATATTAGTAGTAGCGAAACTTCTGTAATCAAACTTATTAAAAACATAAATCCTCGATATACTGTTTTTTATAAAATAGACCAAAGCGAATAAATCTAGATGAGATAACAACCTACAATAATTATTATGAAAAAACTATACTCTGAATCTAAAATAGTTTACCCAATATTTCGTCTATTTTTTATAGTAATCTTTTTTTTAGGATTCGCGTTTTCTTTGAATGCGCAGGTCAAAATTCCTTTTAAAGAGAGGACATCGACATTTTCACCACTTAAGAAAACGTATAATGTAAAAGGTGATTTTACCATGATTGGTAATACCAATTTAACATTACAGAATTATGGTGACAATGTTACCAATGATAATCCAATGATTTATGTTGACATTGATAACGATTCAAAAACTTGGAATTCATCCTCATCAACCTTATCATTACCTACAGATAATGGAACTGCTTCTTCTTGTTCAAATATTGTGTATGCAGGATTATATTGGACAGGAAGAGCGTCAGATAGTGATACCAATAATTATATGGTAGCTGCATCGAACGGTGGTGTTAACAAAAATTTTGACAAAAGAGTTGTCTCATTAAAAGGACCTGGAGAATCCAATTACACGAATATAACAGCAAGTTCAATAGGGAACGTTAATGAAATTTATTATCCAAATAATTCAGATGGATATATGTATTCTGCTTATGCAGAAGTTACGCAATATGTCAAAGATCACGGAGTCGGAGAGTATTTTGCGGCTGATATTGCTCTGAAACAAGGAAATGGTGGTGGAACTGGATTTTATGGTGGTTGGGGATTAATTGTTATTTACGAAAATTCAAGCATGAAAAATCGTGACATCACTGTTTTTGATGGACATGCTTATGTAAAAGGTTCTAAAACAATAAATCACGAAATTGATGTCACAGGTTTTAATGCAGTACCTTCAGGAAATGTTGGTATTAAACTTGGAATGATTGCTGGAGAAGGCGATAGAGGAATATCTGGTGATTATTTTCAGATTCAAAAAAAGAATTCCTCTAACTATTTAAGTCTTAACCATTCCGCAAATTCGACCAACAATTTTTTTAATTCTTCGATACAAACGGGAGGAAATCAAAGAAATCCATCACTTGCAAATAATACTGGATTAGACATAAGTATGTTTACCATTCCTAATGCAGATAATTCCATAATAGGTAATAATCAGACAGCAACAAAATTCAAATACGGTTCAACACAGGATACCTATGTCATATTTGCAATAGCAATGGCTGTTGATGCCTATGTTCCCGATATCGAAGGTATTATTACGGCTACAAAAATCGATAACGTTCCTGTTTCTGGCACTAACCCAACAAAAGCTTTACCTGGTCAAGAGTTAGAATATAAAATTCAAATAGAAAATCGAGGTACAGAAGCCATCAATAATACAAAAATTGTAATACCAATACCTTATAATGCCACCTATATTGCAAATAGTGCTTCTAAAACCATCAATTTCACACCAAACCCTTCTCCTAATACCTTAGTTTACGAACCCACTACTGGAGCAAATGGTTCCGTTGTTTGGGATTTTGGTACTTTACCGCTACCTGTTAACGGAGATAAAAATAGCATCTTAGCAGAACTTACGTTTAAATTTAAAATTACTGAAGATTGTACATTATTAAAAAATATTAACTGTAATAATGTAGTTTCAGTCATTGGTTTTTTAAGTGGTACAGGATCAGTATCTACAGTAAAAGTTATCGATAAATCTTTAATTCAAGGCTACACCTCAGGAGGTAATTGTCAAGGAACCGCAATTCCAACGCCTTACACAACAACAATCGATGCTGCTGCTTATGTTAATACAAATTGTCAGGCTACTCCACCGATCACGGCTTTTACATTTTGTAACGCTGGACGTTCCATTGCGATTACCGCTGTAGCAGGAGCATTTCCTACTGGAGCAACATTTTACAACTCGTATCCAGTTGTTAGAGGAACAACAATTCAATATACCATAAACAAACCATTTCCTGCAACTGTTGGAACTTCTACATATTATGCAGTACCTCCGGGGGTTGGCAGTGATTGTTATTTCCAATTTACGATTACCGTTTCAAGCATTACGTCATTGCCTCTAGTAACTGATGTAAAATATTGTATTGATGAGAATACAGTACCGCTAATCGCTACTGCAAGTAATCCTTCCTATGATTTATATTATTACACTAGTGAAACATCATCAGCTCAAATGTCTATTACTCCATCGTCAACTACTGTTGGAGAAACTACATATTATGTTGCCGAAGGTCAAACTAATTCTTGTATCGGTCCAAAAAAACCAATTAAAGTTACTGTTTATCCAAAACCAACAGTTGTCGCACCTGTAAATAAAACTTTTGAAGGATGTGAAACTGATGCATTAACTGGTTTGCCTTATAGTGAAACAGACATAAATATTACATTATCACAGTTTATAACAGCCGGAGGTACTTTTCCGAATAGTAGTAACGTTAGCACCTATTCCATTTCCTATAAAGATTCAAAAAGTGGAAGTTGCCCAATAAAGATTGAAAGAACCTTTAAAATTACAACAATCTGTGGTTCGACTATTGTAAAACAAACTATTAAAATTCAAGATACAACTGCACCGATCATTACTGGTACTTTATCTGATGTAAATAAAGAAGGTTGTTCTCTTACCGATCTTCCCCCAGCTGTAAAAACAGTAGCAGCTTTAGAATCATTAGGCTTATTAATTAGTGATAATTGTACAACTGATTTAAATATGACTGTTACAAATTTAGATATTATAAATGGAAATTTACCCACTGTTATTACTAGGACGTACACAGTATCTGATCAATGTAATAATCAAGCTGTAGTAAATCAAAAAATTATTATAAAAGATACTGTTGCGCCTGTTACTCCCGTTTTGGCAGATGTAACCGGACAATGCGCTGCTACTGCGACCGCTCCAAAAACTACCGATGTTTGTAGTGGAAATTATATTGTAGGAACAACGTTAGACCCTCTTACCTATACAACTCAAGGTACCTACACCATCACTTGGACTTTTAAAGACGGGAACGGAAATACAACTACCGCTACTCAAAAAGTAATTGTAAAAGATACTGTTGCGCCTGTGACTCCCGTTTTGGCTGATGTAACCGCACAATGCGCTGCTACTGCGACTGCTCCAAAAACTACGGATGTTTGTAGTGGAAATTATATTGTAGGAACAACGTTAGATCCTCTTACCTATACAACTCAAGGAACTTATGTTATTACTTGGACTTTTAAAGACGGGAACGGAAATACAACTACCGCTACTCAAAAAGTAATTGTAAAAGATACTATTGCGCCTGTGACTCCCGTTTTGGCTGATGTAACCGCACAATGCGCTGCCACTGCGACCGCTCCAAAAACTACCGATGTTTGTAGTGGAAATTATATTGTAGGAACAACGTTAGATCCTCTTACCTATACAACTCAAGGAACTTATGTTATTACTTGGACTTTTAAAGACGGGAACGGAAATACAACTTCCGCTACTCAAAAAGTAATTGTAAAAGATACTGTTGCGCCTGTGACTCCCGTTTTGGCAGATGTAACCGGACAATGCGCTGCTACTGCGACCGCTCCAAAAACTACCGATGTTTGTAGTGGAAATTATATTGTAGGAACAACGTTAGATCCTCTTACTTATACAACTCAAGGAACTTATGTTATTACTTGGACTTTTAAAGACGGGAACGGAAATACAACTTCCGCTACTCAAAATGTTATTGTAAAAGATACTGTTGCGCCTGTGACTCCCGTTTTGGCAGATGTAACCGGACAATGCGCTGCTACTGCGACTGCTCCAAAAACGAAGGATGTTTGCAGTGGAAATTATATTGTAGGAACAACGTTAGATCCTCTTACCTATACAACTCAAGGTACCTACACCATCACTTGGAGTTTTAAAGATGGGAACGGAAATACAACTACCGCTACTCAAAAAGTAATTGTAAAAGATACTGTTGCGCCTGTGACTCCCGTTTTGGCTGATGTAACCGCACAATGCGCTGCTACTGCGACTGCTCCAAAAACTACCGATGTTTGTAGTGGAAATTATATTGTAGGAACAACGTTAGATCCTCTTACTTATACAACTCAAGGTACCTACACCATCACTTGGAGTTTTAAAGATGGGAACGGAAATACAACTACCGCTACTCAAAAAGTAATTGTAAAAGATACTGTTGCGCCTGTCACTCCTGTTTTGGCAGATGTAACCGGACAATGCGCTGCTACTGCAACCGCTCCAACAACTACGGATGTTTGCAGTGGAAATTATATTGTAGGAACAACGTTAGACCCTCTTACTTATACAACTCAAGGAACTTATGTTATTAATTGGACTTTTAAAGACGGGAACGGAAATACAACTACCGCTACGCAAAAAGTAATTGTAAAAGATACTGTTGCGCCTGTTACTCCCGTTTTGGCAGATGTAACCGGACAATGCGCTGCTACTGCGACCGCTCCAACAACTACGGATGTTTGTAGTGGAACAATTACAGGAACAACATCTACTGTTTTTCCTATCACAACTCAAGGAACCACCGTAGTGACCTGGACTTTTGATGACGGAAAAGGAAATAATATCACAGCTACTCAAAATGTTATTGTAAAAGATAACATAAATCCAACTATAACCTGTGCAGCGCCGGTAACGGTGCCTGTGGACGTGGCTTCTTGTACTGCGGCTAAAGCCAATGTAACTCTTGGAAATCCAACTACTGCTGATAATTGTGAGGTAAAATCTGTAACCAACGATGCGCCTACCGTTTTCCCTATCGGAAACACAACCGTAACTTGGACTGTAACAGACCATGCAGGAAATACTGCTACTTGTACTCAAATTGTAACGGTGGTAGACAATATCAATCCAACTATAACCTGTGCAGGGCCGGTAACGGTGCCTGTGGACGTGGCTTCCTGTACTGCGGCTAAAGCCAATGTAACTCTTGGAAATCCAACTACTACTGATAATTGTGAGGTGAAATCTGTAACCAACGATGCGCCTACCGTTTTCCCTATCGGAAACACAACCGTAACTTGGACTGTAACAGACAATGCCGGAAATACCGCTACTTGTACTCAAATTGTAACGGTGGTAGACAATATAAATCCAACCATCACCTGTGCAGCGCCGGTAACGGTGCCTGTGGACGTGGCTTCCTGTACTGCGGCTAAAGCCAATGTAACTCTTGGAAATCCAACTACTGCTGATAACTGTGAGGTAAAATCTGTAACCAACGATGCGCCTACCGTTTTCCCTATCGGAAACACAACCGTAACTTGGACTGTAACAGACCATGCAGGGAATACCGCTACTTGTACTCAAATTGTAACGGTGGTAGACAATATTAATCCAACTATCACCTGTGCAGCGCCGGTAACGGTGCCTGTGGATGTAGCTTCCTGTACTGCGGCTAAAGCCAATGTAACTCTCGGAAATCCAACTACTACTGATAACTGTGAGGTAAAATCTGTAACCAACGATGCGCCTACCGTTTTCCCTATCGGAAACACAAC